>JAFGAF010000277.1 GCA_016933815.1 Prolixibacteraceae bacterium | reverse complement strand
GTAATTGAAACCATTTACTTTGGAGGTGGCACACCTTCGTTGCTCAAGCCGGTTCAGCTTGCTGCTTTGTTAAGTGCATGCCGCTCTGTTTTTGAAGTAAAACCCGATGCCGAAATCACTATCGAAGCCAATCCCGACGATTTGAATATTGGCTTTCTCGAGGGTTTGCACAATGCAGGTTTCAATCGGTTAAGCATTGGTGTTCAGTCATTCTCCGATACCGATTTGCAGTTTATGGGGCGAAGGCACAATGCACAACAAGCTGTCGATGCAGTTATTAATGCTCAAAAAGCAGGGTTTAATAACATTAGTCTCGACCTTATTTATGGCGTTCCGGGTATGTCTTTTGAACAATGGGAGAAAAATTTACAGCAGGTTTTCGATTTAAAAGTGCAGCACTTGTCGGCCTATCATCTTACCTACCACAAGGGTACAGAACTTTGGAAAGCACTCAAAACCCATAAAATAAGCGAAGTGAGCGATGATGTTAGCGAACAGCAGTTTAACGAATTGGTCAAAAAGGCTGTAACAAATGGCTTTGCACAGTACGAGATATCCAATTTTGCTGTTAACCGTCAGTATTCAAAGCACAACACATCGTATTGGCAACGTACAAAATATTTGGGGCTTGGGCCATCGGCTCACTCATACAATCAAAAAAGCCGTCAATGGAACGTGGCATCTGTCAAAAAATACATCGAGGCGATAAGTAACAGGCAGGTTCCGGCAAAATTGGAGATGCTTACTGCCGATGATCACTTCAATGAATTTGTAATGACCGGTTTGCGCACAATGTGGGGTATTGATGCTGATTTGGCTGCTCGTTTGTTTGGCGATGACTTTTCCGATTATCTATTCTTGCAAAGTCAAAAATATGTACAGTCGGGGCATTTGCTTTTTGAAAATAATACAATAAAACTAACGCAAAAGGGGATACTTTTGTCGGATGCAATTATGGTTGATTTAATGATTTAGGTCTATTATGTTATGAATATTGAAACACTTAGGGAGTATTGCTTATCGAAAAAGGGGGCTGCCGAGAGTTTTCCTTTCGATGAATTGACACTGGTTTTTAAGGTAATGAACAAGATGTTTGCACTAACCAATCTCGATGGGGAGTTAAGTATCAACCTTAAATGTGAACCCGAAAAAGCCATTGTCTTGCGCGAGCAATATTCATTTGTGTTACCCGGTTATCACATGAGCAAGGCACATTGGAATACCATCGAAATTTCCAATGCCGTTCCCGATAAATTAATTGAGGAATGGATTGATGATTCCTATAACCTGATTGTTAAATCTTTAATACGAAAACTTCAAGAAGAACTTAAAAATAGTTAATATGGAAAAAATTGAATTTAAGCTCGATAGCGAATATATTGAATTGATTAAGTTGCTCAAACTGTTAAGTATTGCCGAGAGTGGTGCTCAGGCTAAGCAAATGGTCGATAATGGCGAAGTGGTTCGCAATGGTGAACTCGAAAGCCGCAAAAGGGCAAAATTAATTAAAGGCGATGTGATTGAAATTTTTGATTTACTTATCGAAATACAATAAAAAAAGCCGGAAATTGGGGATTCCCGGCTGAAGTTAAGCTTGTGCGCTTGGGGCGTGTGGTTGGAAAAGAGAAAATTAAACTGGTTTTGATTAAGCACTTCAAAAATACAAAAAACTCATTCCTTGTCAATACTTTTTTTTGATTGTTTTTTTCGAACCGATTGTTTTTTTACGAACGGCTATTTTTTTGTGACGAACGTTTGATTTGTTTTGATTAAAATCAAATCCACTCTTTTTTAAGTAAACTGTAAACCTCCAGATCGAAGTATTTGTTGCCATATTTTTCGCCTGCACGCTCAATGCCTTCAAAAGTAAAACCAAGTCGCTTGGGTATGGCAACACTTTTGTTGTTACCAACTGCACATTTAATTTGTATGCGGTTCATTCCCAGTTCATCGTGGCAGAACCCAATCAGCTTTTCAACGGCATTGCTCATAATGCCTTTGCCACACATTTTTTCAATCAGCCAGTAGCCAAATTCTAATTTATGGTTAAGGTAATCAATGTCTTTCAGTCCCAGCAGTCCGGCAAATTCGTTATTGTACCACAAAGTAAAAACTTCCTGTCGGCGTTCAATATCGTCAACTATCGATTTTACAAAAGCCTGCGTATCGCTCACTGTTTTAGTTGCATCAACAAATGGTAACCATTTTCGCAAAAACATTCTGTTATTGTTCATGGCTTCAAAAATGATGTTTGCATCGCCAATCTTCAATATCTTAAGAGTAACCGATTGGTTTACCTGTATTTCGTTAATAATCATTTAAGTGATATTTTTATGATTCGCTTAACAAAAGTAATCAGAAAAATAAAATTCGTATTTTTTAAAAGTAGAAATTATATTTGTGGTAAAAAATAGAAGCATTATGAAGATCAACATTTTTTCGATAGTTCTTGTAATGGTAATAATTGTTTTTTCGTGTACCGGAAAAACATCGGCTACCAATAACGATAAGGAAACCCGCGTAGTGATAAGTACCGAATATGGCGATATGGTTGTGGCTTTATACAACGATACGCCTTTGCACCGCGATAATTTCATTAAACTTGCCAAAGAAGGTTTTTACGATGGCTTGTTATTTCATAGGGTTATTAAAGATTTTATGATACAAGGTGGCGATCCTGAGTCGAAAGGAGCTGCACCCGGAAAACGGTTGGGTGGTGGTGGCCCGGGTTATCAGGTGCCCGCCGAAATAGTTAAAGGCCGTTACCACAAAAAAGGCGCTTTGGCTGCTGCGCGTCAGGGCGACAATGTAAATCCCGAACGTAAATCATCGGGTTCGCAGTTTTACATTGTGCAGGGTAAGGTTTACGACCAAGCCACTCTTCAGCAATTCGAACAGCAACAAAAGTTTAACGCGGTTAGGGCCGAGGCAATGAAAATGTACCGTGCAAAAGGAGACTTGGTTCAGCGCTACCAACGCGAAGGTAAATCCGATTCCTTATCGATGTTGCAAATAAGTATTCAGGAAGAAGCCGAGAAAATTGTCGAAGGTCAAACTTTTGAATTATTGCAGGAACAAAGGCAAGCCTATACTACCATTGGAGGAACGCCCCACCTCGACGGAGCATATACTGTTTTTGGCGAAGTGGTTGAAGGCCTCGATGTGATTGATAAAATTGCTAATGCCGAAACCGCTCAGGGCGACCGCCCCTTAAAAGATATTGTGTTAAAAGTAAAAATACTGGATTAAACAGCTATTATGTTGAAACCACTTGTTTTTCTTTTATTTTTATTTGTTGGGCTTTTTAATGCCAAAGCACAAACTTTTAAAGTTGAAATATCGACAAGCCTTGGCGATATGATTTTTGTGCTTTACGATGATACCCCCTTACACCGCAATGCTTTTTTGCAATTGGCGCGCGATGGTCATTTCGATAATACGCTTTTTTACAGGGTAATTAAAGATTACATTATACAAGGAGGTTCGCGCGATTCGCGCAATGCGCCACCGGGTAAATTTATTGGTTACGGCGATCCGGCAAAAACAGTTAACGACGAAATTCTCGATCATCATATTTGCAAAAAAGGGGCACTTTGTGCACCGCGCCAACCCGATGAGGTGAATATCTTCAAACAAAGCGACATCTCGCAATTCTTTGTTGTGCAGGGTAGAACATACACCCACGGACGACTCGATACGCTTGAGTTGGCTGTAAACAGGCCCATCAGAAATCGAATTGTGAAAGAGGTTTACAACGATGAGCAAAAAAAACGCTTTGCCCAATTTAAAGCCGAAGAGCGTTTTTCGGAGGCAAAGCATTTGGCCGATTCAATAAAGGACGAAATAGCTTATCGCTATACCATGGCATCCGGAAAACTCGAGTTTACAGCTGATCAGCGCGAAGCATATACAACCGTTGGCGGAGCTCACGAAATTGAAAACGAATACACTGTTTTTGGCGAAATTATTAGCGGAATTGAAGTGATCGACAAAATTGCTGCACTCCAAACCGATAAAAATCACCGTCCGTACACCGACGTGAAGATAACGGTAAAGGTGCTCGATTAAAATGATATTTTTAATGCAGTGGCTGAATTAACTGCAACTGTTTCGGCCAGTTTCACTTTTTCTTTTAATTTTGCAACTTCATTTCGAATTGAGCAAAAATGTTAGAAAAAATTAAAGCTTTACAGGACGAGATTGCTGCCATTGTTGCCAACAACAAAGACGAGGCAGAAGCATTACGTATAAAATACCTTAGTAAAAAAGGAAAAATTGGCGATTTGTTTGGCGAGTTCAAAAATGTTCCCGTCGATCAGAAAAAAGCAGTTGGTGCTGCTATCAACGATTTAAAAAACTTTGCACAAGATAAAATCAACAGCCTTAAAGCATCGTTCGACCAAAAACGTTCATCGGCCGAGGGCATAGATCTTTCTTTGCCGGGCGACTCGATAAAACTGGGTTCGAGACATCCTTTAGCCGTTGTGCGCAACGAAATTATCGACATTTTTGCCCGCCTCGGGTTTGTGGTTTCCGAAGGCCCCGAAATGGAAGACGATTGGCACGTGTTTTCGGCACTTAATTTCCCGCCCGAACACCCTGCTCGCGATATGCAGGACACTTTCTTCATCGAAAAAGATCCCGACATTGTTTTGCGTACACACACGTCGAGTGTTCAGGTGAGGGTAATGGAGAAAACACAACCACCAATACGTGCCATATTTCCGGGGCGTGTTTTCCGCAACGAAGCCATTTCGTACCGTGCACATTG
>JAFGAF010000025.1 GCA_016933815.1 Prolixibacteraceae bacterium | reverse complement strand
CCGCTGGTTTTGGCCATAATTTCGCGCATGGTATCCATGTAGGTTTCAAGTTTGCCCATATCGTAATACGGAAAACCGGTAGCAATTAGTGCTTGTTGATGTTCGCTAAAGCCGGTAACCTGTATGACTTTGTTGTTGCAAAATGCCTGGCTGTTTTTCCATGCATAAAATATTTCGCCACCGGCAATCTCAAGAACCACGCCTACAACAACTTCGCTGTTTTCCATTAATGCTACGCTAATTGCATGTGGTGGCAAGCCGTGTATAAAGTTGGTGGTTCCGTCAATGGGGTCGATTATCCAGTTGTAAATTTCCCCTTTTTTTGTACTGGTTCCTTCTTCGGCAATAAAACCCGATTCGGGAAGCAGTGTTGATAATTCGTTCACCAGCATTTCTTCCGAAAGTTTGTCGATATGTGTAACGAAGTTACTGTGCCCTTTTGTTTCGACATTGTGGAGTGCCGAAAAATTTTGCCTTTCGTGTTTAATCATTTGAGCTGTACGGAGCACAATTTCGCGTACTTTGGCACAAGTTAGTTCGTAATCGATCATTTGTTTAATTGCTTAATAACGTTAATGTTTTCGACTCCCCAACGGGTTTTTATTTGTACAATGTATATTCCGCTTTGGAAATTGTCGCCCACAAAAATATCAATATAATGTGTTCCTTGGTGCAATAGTTTCCCTTTTTTGATCTCGGTACTTCGGCCCTGCATGTCGGTTATTGATATGTTGTAGTCGCTAATGCCTTGACTATAAAAACGAAGGGTTGTGTAGTCGGCAAAACGGGTGGGGAAGCACGTTGCCGGGTGTTTGACAGTTTTGAGTTCGCTGTTGCTTGTGAGGGTGCTGTTCGGTTCTCCGGGCGATCCGCCAAAAGGACCAGCTTTCCAGTTGTTTGCATTTTGTTGGTCAGCTGCAGGGTTGGTTAGTTCAATTGTAACCGGGTTGATTAGTGGTTCGGTAGGCCATGGCGCGTTTGTTTGGTAATTCACAAAATCGATCAATTGATCGTTGTTGTCGTATAAACTAATGGTTTCGCCTTGGCTACTTAGCCCGAAAATAAAGTTACCACTTATGGGTTTTATTTTCGGATGTACCGAAAGAAAGCGTTCACGATCGGCTGTTAGCACTAAAAAACTTTTAGGGTATATTACATCGTGTTGGGTAAAGGTGTATGCCATATAAATTTGTTCATCGCTTATTTTCCAGCCTTCTAAATTGATGGTTTGGTCACTGGAATTGTACAACTCAATCCACTCGCCTGAGTTGTAATCGGTGTGCGATCGGTAATTGATTTCGTTAATTACGATCGATTTTTCATCGGTTTGAACAGGTTCGAAAATTGCTTTGAGCTGAATTGGTCCGTTAATTATCAAGCTTATTTCGTTGTTGGTCGATGTTGATGCATTTTCCCACTTTACGAAACGATAACCGGGCTTAGGCAATGCCTTAAAACTGATAGGTACGTTGTTGAAATACATTCCTCTGAATGGATATGTTTCGGGAACAATGGTGCTGATTTGAATATGTCCGTCGGTGTTGTTCGAAACGTTGAGGCTTATTTCACTTGCGCCCGAAAGGCCAAAATAATCAATAATGTGGGCACGCATGTAGTTGGGGCGGTTTTCGTTGAAACGGTATATGGCATCAACAGAATATTCCCATTCGTAGTAACTGTGACCCCATTTATTTTTATGATCTTCAATTTCGGGGCGGGTCATTGCTACAATCGAGTCGAGTTTATTGTTCATGAAATCGGGGGCAAATACGGTATTCATCAAATCGGCCAAACGGTTAATGAATTGGTTCTTAAAATTTTCGTTGGAGAGCATTTTGCGTAGCAGCAAAGTTGACCACTCGGGGTTAGGCCAGTCTATTCCATAAGGATAAGTTGCAAATTCGATGCTGTTTTCGCTGTGTTCATCGTAACCGTACAAGTTGAGGCCAAAATCGGTGTCGTACAAAATCCAACGCCATTTGCTGTAAGGTTTATTGGTGTTCCAATATTTGATATTGTTGCCAGGCCAGTCGCGGTTGTTGACATAAATTTCGGTCAATTGGTAGTCGATAAAGCACGAAACATCAATTTGCTTGGCAATTCGATCGTAATCACTTTCGGTTTGTAAATTGTGGTTTTGAATGAAGTTTATTATTTGGTTGTATCCTTGACCGTTGCCTTGAATAACCGACCTGTTTCCTTCGAGTCGGTTTGCATCATCGGGATTAATGCCGTGGTTTGCAGCCAGGTAGTGCTCGTTTGGCTTTTCTCGTATATTCAATATGCCCCAATATTCGCCATTTAAGTAAACAACTGAGGGTTGATATGCCAGCCTGTCAACATCGGTGTTTTTCACAACTTCCGAAACGTATGCATCGCGAAGCATGGCATAATACCAGTCGTTGCCCGAGTTCCGAAGTAAGAATGCTTTGTATTCTTGGCTCTTTCGATCGGCAAATAATGGATATCGAAAACGATTATTGCCGTATATATTTCGGGCATAAACAGCCATCGATTTTTGAGCATTCATGCGCGACCAACCGCCAAATATTTTTATGCCGGCTTGTTGGTTGATTTGTTGTTGTTTGTTGATGTCGAAATATTCAATATTAATGGGCTTTTCCCAGTCCATCCAATAATTGGCACCGTATTTAGGATCGGCTGCCTGAGCATTGGGCCCTTCAACCAAGATGCCTTCGTTGTAATCAAACAGGTTATCCGGTTCAGTCGAAATCGAAACAACAGGTAGCTGATGTTCCGAATTGATGAAAAATGAGTTTGAAAAAATGTCGCCGCTGCGTTGCCCCATATGAAAAGTTGCTGCTCTTACAACGGTGTTTTTGCTGATGGTTATTGATTGATTGTAGATTTTGCTTGAATTGCTTGGAGCCGAGCCATCGGTGGTGTAACGAATAGAAACATCGTTGGCACTAGTGCTTAAGTTAATGTTGATGGTTTGCTTGTAAAAACCCGATGGATGTGAAAAAATTACTTTATCATTTCTGATTTCATCAATTCCGTTGGTGTTGGTTTCGCCGGGGCTTGGTGTTGGAAAGTATTTAAAACTGTTGCTCCCATCAGGGTAGCGTCCGTATGCAATATCGGATTTAAGCGCTACTATGGGCAACGAGTCGATAAGCTGTTCGTTTTTATTAAAAAGGTAGATTGTTTCGCCATCTTTGTTTATGCTAAAATCGGTATGCATGCCTCCTTCGCCAATGTGTCCAATGTATTGACTTAGTTTGTGAGAGGTGTATGTGCTTGATCCGATTGAGATTATGGGTATTAGTGAAAAATCGGATGAGCCTTCGCTGATGTTGTACCCTTGAACGGCAATAATGTTTTCACCTTTGTAGAGTTGAACTTCCGATGCATCGATTTCAAATTTTTCAGGTGTTCCTTCTTGATAAATAAGGGCTTCGTGGTCGGAGTTTACTGTTACATTTTCGGGTTCCGACGGGTCGGGCAGGTAAGTGTTTCCCAATGCCACTGTTTTCCCGTTAATAAATGCAATAAAGCCATCGTCGTAATCGACATGCAATAGTATTTTTTGAATCAGATTGGGGTTTTCAATCTGGAACGATGTGCGCAAATAAATTGATTGCAGTGGCTGAATTATTGTATTATCGTCGCCGTCGCCATAGCCAAAGCCACTTGAGCCGGTTTGCCAACCTGTAGCATTGAACCCCGGAAGCCTCCAATTGGCATCAATTGTTTCGTTATTGGGTACTTTATAATGCCAATTGTCGCCACGGTCGATTATTGTGTGATAGTTTATTGCAATGTTTTTTCGGTCTTTTCCCGAAGCATAAAGCAGAATGAATGATTTTGAGGCAAGCTCAACAGCTGGTAGTTTCCATCCGTTTGAAGGATTTTTTTGATCGGAAATAATATAGCCTTCCAGATTTATACTTTGTTCCGAGTTATTGAAAAGTTCAATCCAATCAACATATTCACCATCTTCGTCGGTAATGCCGGAAACATTCGATGAAACAACTTCGTTAATCACTATTTGTGAAAAAGCATTAATAACAAAGAATAAAAAGAATAATAATTGCGAAAATTTTGTAAGCATGTTTTAAAAAAGTTGTTTGTAATGGTGAATAAAGCTTGCAATTTTTATGTTATTAAAAATAATTAGCTTAGCGATGTGAAATAAGCGAAAAACTACCGAACGGACAAGGATCGTTGGCATGTTTTTTATTTTGATGTATCAAACCATTGTCAAAAAAATAAGAAAAACGTTTTTCGGAAAAAATAAAATACTATATTTGCACCGCCTTTAAAAAAAATGAAGGCATTTTATTTTAAGCAATGGCGAGATAGCTCATCCCGATAGCTATCGGGAGGTTAGAGCGTCCCGATATAAAATCGGGAAGTTTGGCGGTTCAAGCCCTCCTGAAGTTCAGTTTAAATATTGAAAAAATAGAATGGCGAGGTAGCTCAGCTGGTTAGAGCGCGTGATTCATAATCACGAGGTCGGCGGTTCAAGCCCGCCTCTCGCTACATTGAAAATGAAAGGGTTGCAAGTTTTGCAGCCCTTT
>JAFGAF010000276.1 GCA_016933815.1 Prolixibacteraceae bacterium | reverse complement strand
TTGTTTGCGATAATTGTTGGGATAAACACCGCATTGGTTGTGTTATTTAGTACGTTTTCTGTCATTTATTTTTCACCCCCTCTCATTTATAAATCCAATAAAAATATATTGGTCAAAGTAATGTTGAGCTTAACGGGGTATGGGGGTGTTTGGAGTTAGTGCATGTCGTCCTCAATCAATCCGGCTTTGTATGCTTCCGCAATGTCTTTTTCGTTATCTCGGTAAAACGTTGCGTCTTGCAATTGTGACAACTTAAACTTTTTGGGTTGGTTGTCGGCGTCCGCTCCCGGGTTGGTTGGTGACCCAATGGTTACATTGGCCTTACCTTTCAAATATGGCTTGTCGGTGACAAGGGCTTGTACGGCCTCAACAACTCCGGTTGCAATCCCATTGTCGTCAATCCTAATATTTGACCGGTCCACTAATTTTAACACCGCCTCAATATCCACGACGCCAATTTTTGTTGCCTCGGTAATAATACGGTTATCTTGGAGTGATTGAGTGTACTTGCTTTTTACTTCGTCACGCTCTTGCGCCCTTTTGTTTGCAAGCTCCTCAAACTTTTTTGCTTCCTGTAACCGTTTTTCCTCGGCTTCCGATTGAGCTTTTTCAAGCTCGTCGGCCTTTTTGGCACGTTCGTTAAGGCTCTTGAAACGTGGGTGTGTCCAAAGTCGTGGGTCGTCAAACACTTTTTCGTCAAAAGCGTTTTCGCCGTCTTTTGTTTTTCCCTTGTCCGTACTTGCGGGGCTACTCGTTTTTGTCGGGTCGGTCCCGGCTCCGCTTTCCTTATTGTCAATTTTTGCTTTGTCGGGGTCGCCCCCTTTTGGTTCATCTGCCATATGCGTTGATTATTCGTTTTTTTAGTTGGTAAGTCCAACCTCAAACGCTATAAATATATCATATATGTATCGTAATGTCATTGTCAAGTATATTGGTCACCAATATCGGGATTAGTTGTTTTTGCAATCTTTTTTGCGGTCCTTTCGCTTATAACTTCCGTTTCAACATCCGGGTCGTATGCGTGTGTCATTCTAGCAAGTTTGGGTATAAGTACGTTTATTGCGTGCCGGCAATTGGGGTGAAATAGTCCGGCGGCTTCGGCTTTGGCAACGGTTGGGTAACCGGGAGTTGCCCCCCGGGCGCTTAATATCTGTCCTTGCCAAGGAGCGCATATGGGGCATGTGTCCGGGTGTGAGCTTACTTGTACCAAATCGTAATCGTTTTCAACCATGCGGTTTATAAGGCCCCGGTTGCGTGCCTCAACCACCTTGGTACGAAATAGCATGTCGGCGTAACGGTCAAGGGTCCATGAGCGGCCGGATTTGTCAATGAGTGCGTCCAATCCTTGCTCACGCAACGTACCCTTGATTATTTTGCCAACTTCCTTGCGTGCCTTACCGCCAATTACACCCTCGGCAATCTTTTGCGTTAATGTTTCCCGGGATATTCTGCCAAGCAATAATTGGGCGCTCCGGGCAACACCGGTCATACTTTCACCAAATGCCCGGCTTGCGTCGTCCACAAGTGCGGCAATTGCTTGATTATGAATACGGTTAAATCCGCTTTTTACGCTTATGTCGGCACCGATATTGTCTAATTGCTTAATAGCCTCATCGGCACCGGTTTTGTAATAATCGGTCAATTCCGTTTCCAAAAACGCTTGGACGTTGACACCGAGGTCTTGTAACGTTTGCTCAATTTGCGATAATATCGCTTTCCGGTTTCTAACTCCCCAATCGGTTGCCGTGTCAATTTCCTTAACAATTGAACGATAAGCCGCCTTAAATGTTTTTGTAAGTTTTTGTACATTTT
>JAFGAF010000275.1 GCA_016933815.1 Prolixibacteraceae bacterium | reverse complement strand
GTATATATTTTCTGAAATGCTTTAGTTGCCATTATGCTTCCCTCCTTTCGTTAATAATTGCTGTCAACTCCTTATCGTAATCATTGAACGAATTGGATTTAAATTCGGCATAATTCATTTGCCTTAACTGGTTAATAATTCGCTTAAAATAGCTATCGACTTCGGTGAACGAATCGAAGGAGAAATTCGTTTTGCAAATATCCATTACCTTGCGAAGCATGAACTCTTGCCTGTCGAGCGGTGTAAGCATATCAATACTATCGAATGCATCCTGTTGAAGAATAACGAAATCGATTATTTCAGATTTCCAGAACCGAATGTGATAATCAATGGGCACTCCATCGTCGCCCAAAATATTAATTTGCTCACTCACTTCCTGTCCACGTAACAATATGGTTTTCACCTCATTAACCAACCCAATCCAGTCGGGGCTGATTAATTTTGCCACATACTCTTCAAATTCTGGGTATTCGAGATATTTCGAATACGAATCGATGGGGTTAATGGCGGGGTAACGTTTTCCGTCGGCACGGCTTTGCTGCAAAGCATAAAAACAACGCGCTACTTTTTTGGTCGATTCGGTTACCGGTTCTTTCAAGTTACCACCTGCGGGTGAAACCGTTCCGATGAAAGTTACTGAACCTTCGGCACCGTTATTCAAATAAACAAAACCTGCACGGGCATAAAAGTTGGCAATAATTGCCGAAAGGTCCATCGGGAAAGCGTCTTGTCCGGGAAGTTCTTCGAGGCGGTTCGACATTTCGCGCAGTGCTTGAGCCCAACGCGAAGTTGAATCGGCCATAAGCAGCACCTTGAGCCCCATTGTACGGTAGTATTCCGAAAGGGTCATTGCAGTATAAACCGAAGCTTCGCGGGCTGCAACAGGCATATTCGAGGTATTGGCGATAATAATGGTACGTTCCATTAGTTTTCGGCCTGTGTGAGGATCTTCCAACTCGGGAAACTCGGTAAAAATTTCAACCACTTCGTTGGCACGTTCACCGCAAGCAGCAATAACTACAATGTCGGCTTCGGCTTGTTTTGAAATAGAGTGTTGGAGTACGGTTTTACCGGTACCGAATGGCCCTGGGATAAAGCCGGTTCCACCTTCAACAATAGGATTTATGGTATCGATTGTACGTACACCAGTTTCGAGTAGCTTAAAGGGGCGTGGTTTTTCGCGATATGCCATAATTGGCCTTTTTACCGGCCATTTCTGAATCATAGTCACTTCAATAATTTCGCCTTGACTGTTCTCGAGTGTAGCAATTCTGTCTTCAATTTTGTATTCGCCTTTGTCAACAATCGACTTTACAGTGTAGCTGCCTTCAAACTTAAAAGGCACCATAATTTTGTGGGGCTGATTATTTTCATCAACTTCACCAAGCCACGATGCGGCTTCAACCACATCGCCAACTTTAGCAATGGGTTTGAATTCCCACAGTTTTTCTTTGTCGAGCGGATAAGTGTATTCACCCCTTTTCAGAAATACCCCGGTCATTTTGTCGAGGTCGTTTTGCAAACCGTCGTAATTGCGCGACAGTATTCCCGGGCCCAGCACTACCTCGAGCATGTGCCCTGCAAACTCAACCGGGTCGCCCACCTTAACACCACGTGTGCTTTCGAAAACCTGAATGTAAGTTTGTGCTCCGTTCACTTTAATCACCTCAGCCATCAAGCTGGTATCATTAAGCGTGATATAGGCAATTTCGTTTTGAGCTACCGGACCATCGGCTTCAACAATTACAAGGTTGGCAATAATTCCTTTTACAATTCCTTTTGTTGACATATTTAATTCTTATTTATTATCAAATTGTTATAATACAAGCAGTTTTATTTTACTTTTTGTATGGTAAATTCATTCGGAAATTCGAACGAATGCTGCAAACTGCTTATCATTTCGCGGAATACATTTAAACCGCTTTCTTTTTCGAGTTTTACCCAGCGGCTTAACAATTGTAAACGAACCAGGTAAACAAAAATATGTTCTACATCGAAATAATGAAAAAACCCTTTTTCTTCGAGCCAGTTCCAACGCAAAAGGTCAATTTTACGTTCACGTTCTAAAATATCAGCTTCGTCGGCCAGCCTTATCAGCTCTTCCACTTCGGGAAAAAGCGGGGCTATGCCAAAATCCTTCGAGTTGCTTGTTCTGATTGCTTCGGCAATTTCACTGCTTCCAATCACCGATGCTTCGCGATCGTAGCCGTATCTCATGCAATTTAAGGCTGCAAAAACGTTGTTGATATTCAGGTTAAACTGAAACCACTGAGCAACAAACTCGTTTTTGCTTTTCGAAGCAAAATCGTAATAAAGCGAAGTTAGCTGATCGTCCCAAGTCATTTGCGGATAAACCGGCGTTTCGCTTAAAAAAGCGGGTACAAATTGTTTGAAATAGCTGTGAATAAAAGGTTCTTTGGGGTTATCGGTTTCCTTAAAACTCATCAGCATTTCGTCGAATTGTGTGCTGGTGAGATTGCCTAAGGGGTTAAGTCCGGCTTCTTTATCGCTTAAATATTTGAGCAAGTTTTCGTTATCGAATTGCATAAAGAAGTAAGCAATAACTTTACGATCGGAAGCTGAAAGATGTTCGTCAAGTTCGCTTTTGAACTCCGACAGGGACAATTTCAACTTTTGATCGTCGAGCTGTAACTCAGGTAACCCTGATATGAGGTAGTAATATTTTCCCATAATAAATTATTTCCCACCAAAGAGGAGTTCAACAACTTTTGGGCGGATAAATGCTTTGAAAAATTCGATAAAATCTTCGCGTGTAAAGCTTACTTTATAACTGCCATCGGCAGGTCCAATTTGGAAACCCGATTTAATACCTGAAACCGATTCGATTTTTAAACCGCTATTTAATAAACCTTTGGCCTTTGTTGAAAAATAATTCTCAACAGCTTTTTGCTTTTCGGAAGGAACAACCACTAACAAATCTTGCTTTGGTGCCCAATTGGTAACCGCAGCATGAATCAATTGCTGAATAAACTGGTCGTCGGACACTGCTTTTTCAATTTCGGCACCAGTTATTTGACCATTGATTAAGCCAACCACCTCTTGTTCGAGCGCACTAATCATTTGCTTTGAGGCAAGTTGCAGCTCCGATTTGGTGTTTTTGTCAAGCTCTGCCGCCTTTTTTTCGGCTTCGGCAATCAATTGCTGTGCTTTTTTTTCAGCTTCAGCAATTATTTGTTTCGACTTTTGATTAGCCTCAGCAACTATTTGCTCAGCTTTTTCGTTGCCTTTTGCCACTCCTTCTTGATAGAGTTTCTCGGTAAGTTCCTTTAATTTTTGATCCATATCGTTTAATGGTCTGATTGAAATTATCAATAAAACAGCTTTTATGCTGATTTCTCGTTTCTAAAAACAAGGCATATTAACAACACATGCCTAAAATGGTTTTTATATGATTTCTCAAAATTAAAAAAACAATGGCTAAAAACAACCCCTTTTATTATGATTATTTTCTTAAAAAAATGGTTTTACATTTTTAGCCCTAATTCAAAACATCCTATGGTTATTCATATTAACAATTGTAGGTAACATTATAATATTAATAGCACATTAGCTTAACACAACAGGCACAAACCTGCAAGCAACTTATTAATAAGCCATTAAACCTAGAACAATGAAGTTTTATTATTTTTCTGCTTTTGCTTCGGCTTCAATACCTGACCTGCTTTCAAGTCAAGCAATAGCTAATGATAAGATCAAACAAAAAGTGAAATATTCACCTAAATACCGGCATAGCCAATCGCGATTTTTTAACATTTATGAAACAACCATCGATAGATCAAACAACTATACATTTAATGCACTTTTCAAAAACATTTCAGTAGTTGCCAAAAACAATTCATGGGTTGAATTACTGACACATCAGAATTTTACGCTGAATTTCAAAATCTTAAAATCAAACAATACAATTACAACTAATTTAAATCTAAAAATCTATGAGTATTAAACAACACACAGGAATCCGTAAAAATTCGCAACGGATATTTATTTACCTGCTGTTTACACTTTTATTACTGCCTGCTGCTTATGCACAAAAACGTACAATTAGCGGAACAGTAAAAGATGCAACAGGCGAAACACTGGTTGGGGTAAACATTGTGATCAAAGGTACATCGGTTGGTACAGCAACCGACATCGACGGCAATTATACTCTCGAAGTTAGTAATAACAGCGATGTTTTAGTTGCCAATTACATAGGATACATTCCCCGTGAGATAACAATTGGTAACCAAACGCTTATCAATTTTGTACTCGAAAAGGATATTCAAGACCTCGACGAGGTTGTAGTGGTGGGTTATGGTGTTCAAAAGAAAAAACTGGTAACAGGTGCAACTACACAATTAAAAAATGAAGATTTTGTAAAGAACAATGTAGTTCAGCTCGAAAGTGCCATGCAAGGCTTAACACCGGGCATGCTCATCGTTAAACAATCGGGGCAGCCAGGTTCCGATTTCAACATTACCATAAGGGGTTTGTCGTCGATTAACGGCAACAGCCCGTTGGTATTGATCGATGGGGTACCCGGCAGTTTCAGCATGGTTAACCCCTCCGATGTAGAGTCGGTCGATGTACTTAAAGATGCAGCTTCGGCAGCAATTTACGGATCGAGGGCAGCCAACGGCGTTGTGCTTATTACCACAAAAAAGGGAACAAAAGGTGAACCTGTTATTAGCTACGATGCCTACTATGGTGTTTCAAACATTTACAAAACTGTTGATGTGCTTAATGCCCGCCAATATGCCGAAATTATGAACGAAGCTTCGTTCAACTCAAAACCTACACGTGCCTTGCCTTTTACCGATGAATACATCAAAAGCCTTGGCGAAGGCACCAATTGGCAACAAGAAGCGTTGAACAAAAATGCACCATCGCAAAGCCATTATCTTGGCATCAATGGCGGCAACGATGTTTCAACCTACTCTATTTCGTTTTCGTATGCTTCGGAAGAAGGTATTTTCGACTACGACGGAAAATCGAAATATCAAAAACTAGGTTTCCGTATCAACTCCGAACATCAATTAAAGCCCTACCTTAAAATTGGCGAAAACCTTACCTATTCGCACCGCGAACGCCGAGCCATGGGTACCGGAAACATTTACAACAATTTTATTCACGATCTGCTTCAATCGAACCCCTTGTTCGATGCTTACGACGAAGAATCGTACGATGGCTTTGGTCGATCGAATTTTTACGATGAACAGATTAACCCTGTAGCATCTATGCACTACAATTTTAACGGAACAAACAAAACCGACGACCTGATTGGAAATGTTTATGCCGAAGTTGAAATTGCTAAAGGACTTAAATTCAGGTCCGATTTTGGTGGAACACTCAATTTTGGTTACAACTACAGCCATCGCGACACATTCACCCTAACCCCTTACACGTACAGTTCAATACCATCGTACAGCCAAGGCATGTCGCGCAATTTTTACTACAACTTCGACAATGTTCTGTCGTACCAAACAACAATCGATAAACACAGCATTGAAGGTATTATTGGTATGAACGCTCAAGATGGACGCTATTTCAATGTAAACGGCAGCCGCGAAGGTTACTTATCGAATGTTGCTCCGGTAATAAACAACGTAACAACCAATATCGACACAACATATATTTATGGCGATTATGGGGAGGGCGACAGCCGTTTTTCCTACTTTGCCAGGGCCAGCTACAACTACAACGAAAAATACATGGCTACTGTTTCGATACGCCGCGATGGTTCAAGCCGTTTTGGTAGGGACAAACGCTATGGCTATTTCCCATCGGCTTCGGCAGGTTGGGTAATTACCCAGGAAGATTTCATGAAAGATGTGGCCGGACTTAATTTCCTTAAAATAAGGGCAAGCTGGGGGCAAAACGGTAAAGAACCTGCCGACCAATTTGTTTACATGGCACGTGTTGGAAGCGAAAACCGTTATTACACTTTTGGAGGAGAAAGAGAAGTTGGTGTTTCACCTATTATTTTCGCCAACCCTGGCCTTAAATGGGAAGCATCGACACAGGCCAATATTGGCTTCGATTCGCGCTTTTTGGAATGGTTCCGCTTTACCTTCGACATTTACCAAAAAGAAAGTAAGGACTGGATTATGCAAACCCCGGTGCCCGGAATATCAGGCATAGCTGGTATTAGCAGCTCAAACCCATACATTAACGGCGGTAATGTTGTAAACTCGGGTATTGAACTCGAATTGGGCTATCAAAAAAGTTTTGGCGAATTCTCGATCGATATGGCTGCAAACTTTGCCTATAATAAAAACATGGTAACTGCAGTTCCCGACAGCATTATTATGGGCTCAGCATCGGTATTATACAATGGCAGCGACGAATTCTATCGCGTTCAGGAAGGAATGCCCATGGGTTTCTTTTGGGGTTATGTAACCGACGGAATATTCCAAACACAAGAAGATATTGACAACCATGTAGGCCCCGATGGTGTTAAAAAACTTCAGGCTGCGGCTAAGCCAGGCGATGTAAAAAGGCTCGACCTTAACAACGATGGTTTGATGAATGATAAGGACAAAACCATGATTGGCGATCCGAACCCCGATTTCATTTACGGATTCCGTTTAAGCATGGCTTACAAAGGTTTCGACTTGTCGATGAACGTTCAGGGACAGGGCGGCAACCAAATCGTACAATCGTACCGCTCGCAGGAACGCTTCTTCAACAATTATACAACAGAAATACTCGACCGTTGGCAATGGACCGATGCTAATGACAACAAGGTTGTTGATGCTGGCGAAGGTAGCGGAAATCGTATTCCTCGTGTTACACTCAACGATGAATCGAACCAAAACTGGCGAAAATTCAGCGATTTATACATTCACGATGGCGACTTTGTGAAAATCAAAAGTTTGAATTTGGGATACAACTTTAAAACATCGGTGTTTAAAAACACACCAATAAAACAATTCAGGGTTTACGTAGCTGCATCGAATTTACTTACCATTACCAAATACAATGGGTTAGACCCCGAAATTGGCTATGGTTCTTACTACGATTCGGAAGGCAAACTTCGCGATGCATATGCATCGGGAATCGATGTGGGCTTTTACCCTTCGCCCCGTACATATTTAATTGGTGTTAACGTAAAATTCTAAGAGCTATGAAACGAATATTGATCATTTTAATTGTAATAATGACAGGAATAAGTTGCAACAACGAGTTCCTCGAAAAAATACCTACTACCTCATCGGTTGTCGAAAACTTTTACAATACCCCCACCGATGCCAAACAAGCCTTAACATCGGTTTACAATATGCTGCTTCGCGATGACTACTGGAGCCTTCATATTTATGCCGAAATCAGAAGCGACCTTTTTGCCGGTGGTGCCGGAACAGGCGATGGTGGCGGATTTCAATTGCTCGACCGCGGTTTGCAATGGCCCGAAACCAATGCTTTTCAAATACATTGGACAACTTATTGGGGCGCAATTTACAGGGCCAACACCTACCTCGAAGCCGAAGGTCAAATTGATTGGACCGGCAACGAAAAACTCCAACTACAATACCAAGCCGAAGCCCGCTTTTTACGTGCGTATTTTCATTTTTATTTAACACGCATGTTTGGCGAAATTCCGGCACTCGACAGGGTTATTTCGCCCGACGAAATACCTGCCCGCTCATCGGCCGAAGAACTATATACTTTAATGATTGAGGACCTTAAGTTTGCTTCAGAAAATGCGCTTTCGGAACCTTACGGACAAATGAACCCCGAAGATTGGGGACGTGCTACCAAATGGGCAGCCAAAGCTTTATTAACAAGGGTATTTAT
>JAFGAF010000274.1 GCA_016933815.1 Prolixibacteraceae bacterium | reverse complement strand
CACCGAGCATACCCAAATTGCAATGCCCGGTATAACGCTGGTTGATGGTTATAGCTACTACCCGGGATGGGGAGCTGCACCCCAGAGAGGTATGGAAATACAATATTTTTGCTTGAAACAACCAAATTTAGATTTTGAAACGAAGTGGGATTTCTTAAACTATACACCCAAAATAATAGTCATCAACTTGGGCACCAACGATGCCGCACTTAATGTTCCCCTCGATTTGTTTAAAAGCAATTATACTGAGTTTATTAAAAAAGTTAGAAAAGAGCATGCCCTTTCTGAAATATTCATCATGAGACCCTTTAATAAATCATATGCCATTGAAACCGAAGAATTGGTAAATGAGCTTAATAATGAGGGGGATAGTAAAATTCATTTTATCGACACTGAAGGATGGCTTACCGATGAAGATTTTTACAAAGAGCGTTACCCATCTGACAAACTACACCCATCTGACGATGGGCATTATAGAATTGCGCAAAATTTGGCACCTATACTTGAGCCATACTTAACAGCACCGGTAGCTGTAATTGAGTTGTCTGAAATTACTCCATTTGACAGTACTGAAGTGGGTCAAACATCCGAGGCTCAGGTATTGAAAATTGCCAATACCGGAAACCGCGACTTATCGATAAGCGAAATTGAACTTCCCGATGGTTTTGATTGCGATTGGAAATCTGGCCTTATTGAAGTAGGTCAGAATCAAGAAATTAATATGGTTTTCAAGCCAACCGAGCTTAAAAATTATACCGGAACCTTAAATATTATAAGCGATGCCGATGAAGGCAATAACACAATTGCTGTTTCGGGTATTGCTTTTACACGAACGTCGGTTGAGCTTATTCAAAATACACACGGGCTTAAGTTTTATCCCAATCCGGTAAGTAGTATTTTAACTGTTGAATTAATGGGTGACATGAATACACAACTCAGTATTTATAACGATACAGGGCAAAGAGTTTATTCTGTAAATACGGTTAACAGCCACGAAATTATCGATTTAACCGAATTCGAAAAGGGTATCTATTTAATCCATGTTATTAGCGAAGGGAGAAAATCAACAGGAAAGTTTTTGCTTGAATAGCCATAGGTATTAAGCCTGTTTACCTATGGATTTTGGGGGAGCACCACATTGGTTGCTTTGGTGATTATTTTGTCTAAAAAGTATTGATGCATTTAAGCTCTTTGTTCAGATTATGAATGAATTATCAAATGTTCTAAATAAAAATGCGATGACTAAAATATTCTTAACAATTATTTTTTTCGTAGTTTTTGCAACGGGCAATACGCTCTTTGCACAAGATAAAGTGATCAATATTGTGGTTCTTGGTTCATCAACCGCCGAAGGCTATGGCCCCAGTGTTTATGCAAATGCATGGGTGAATCAGCTTCGCAGGTATGTGCAATCAATTAGCAATAAAAGTACGGTACACAACCTTGCGAAAGGGGGTTATACTACTTACCACTTAATGCCAAATGATTATTCATTAATGAAAAAATACTAACTAAATAGATTAACTAACATCTAACTAATTGAAAAATGAAAAATTATTTACTTAAAATCAGATTATTACTGTCTTTGGTTTTAATCATGGTTTCTTTTTCGAGATTTTTGTTTGCATCAGGCTTATCTCAAAATGAACAGACAAGTACATCCATCATCCCCTTCGATAAATTCCTTGGGGTGAATGCCTTTGTGAACGACCCGCTCGACAAAATGCAGTGCGTGGGCTTTATACGCGAGTACCACAACTGGAATTGGGACGAAGGCGATATTTGGGACGAAGGTGGAAACACCAACTACCCCGGTTATCCGAACAACGAGATTAAATGGGCACCCAGCGAAGCTGGTGGCGGGGCATGGAATTTCGACGATTTTTACACAAATACTGTTAATGGTGGCATTACAGTTGCTCCTTGCTTAAAAGAAACGGCCAAGTGGCTGCGACCCGATTTTAGCATTGGTTTGCACGATAAGCCAACCGACAATGCCGGTGCCAGCACAACCGATCCCAACAGCTACCAGGCCAAAGCCCACCACATGTACCAGTTTGCAGCACGTTACGGCAGCACCGCCGTGCCCGATGATAAGCTGACCCTTGCCCCGGGGCAACCGCGCAATACCGCTATGGGGCTAATCTCTTATGTTGAAGATTGGAACGAACAAGATAAAAACTGGGAAGGTGCAGCTGCCTATTTTTCACCTCAGGAATATGCCGCTATGGCGAGTGCCAATTACGACGGCCATGCCAATACCATGACGCAGGGCAGCGGGACCTTCGGTGTTAAGAACGCCGACCCCAACATGAAATTTGTAATGGGCGGTATTTGGGAAATCAACATCGACTACATCGACGCCATGAAAACCTGGTTTGCCGAAAACCGAGCCGATGGCAAATTTGCCTGCGATGTAATTAATGTTCACAACTATTCGTGGGACGGTAACGGGCCTGCATTGAGCCCCGAGGCTTTTGATTTTGAAGGTAAAATGAAGGCCGTAGTCGATTATCGCGACCAAAACCTCAACCCCGAAATAGAAGTATGGATCAGCGAGTTTGGTTGGGACACGCATCCTGGTTCGCGCCTTCGCCCAAAGGTTACTGCCCCCTTCGATATATACGAAGTTCAGGCACAGTGGTTGGTACGTGCTTACCTTGCCTTTGCCGCTGCCGGGGTTGACCGCGCCCAGCAATACATGCTGCGCGATGTAAATCCCGAAAGCTCAACCCAGTTTTCTACCAGTGGAATGATAACCCGCTATGGTGAGTGGAACCCAAAAACATCGTGGTACTATGTTTATACTTTGAAAAACACCCTTACCAACATGCGCTTTGCCGGAAAGTCAACTACTGGTAACGAAAATGTTTATGCCTATCAGTTTAAGGATATCGAT
>JAFGAF010000002.1 GCA_016933815.1 Prolixibacteraceae bacterium | reverse complement strand
AAATTCCCCGATAAACCATCGGTGGGTACCGAAGAGGGCTCAACCAATACCACCCGCGGCATTTATTTCGACGATATTGAAAAACAGCACATTGCTGCGTACGATCGTACTGCGCAAAACGGACACTTCAAAACCATTGAATATACCTGGCAATTTTACGACGAACGCGACTACCTGGCCGGAATGTTTATCTGGACCGGTTTCGATTACCGTGGTGAGCCAACTCCTCATGGTTGGCCATCTATTCATTCGTACTTTGGAATGTACGATGTGTGCGGTTTCGCGAAAGATAATGTTGGTTACCTGAAAGCCTGGTGGGGCAACGAGCCTGTGCTGCATTTGTTTCCGCATTGGAACTGGCAAGGCCGCGAGGGCGAAACCATTAAAGTGATTGCCTACAGTAATGCCGACGAAGTGGAGCTTTTTGTGAACAAGAAAAGTGTTGGCCGTAAAGCGATGCAAAAGAACAGCCACATTGAATGGTTGGTGCCTTATAAGGCCGGAAGCATTAAAGCTGTTGCATATAAAAATGGCAAAAAACTGCTTGAACAAGTGCACGAAACTACAGGTGAGCCCGTTCAGTTGGTGCTCGAACCGCACAAACAAGCAGTAAGTGCAAATGGCGAAGACCTGGCAATTTTCACCGTTTCGGCAATTGATGCAAAAGGGCGCTTTGTGCCAACAGCCCAAAACCATGTGAGTTTTGAAATTGAAGGCCCCGGCAAAATCATTGGCGTAGGCAATGGCGATAATACCTGCCTCGAAGCCGATAAATACATCGATGAAGTGAAGGCGCTATCGTTCAAAAACATCAAAGCCAAAAAGGTTGATGGAATGGATGAACGTACCGAAGTGGCTTTGGGATTTGACGACAGTAATTGGCTTTCGCAACAACAGCTTAGCCGACAATTAAAAAAAGGTGAAGTTGCTGTTTGCCGAACAAGTTTCGATTTACCCGAAGATTACAATAAGGCTAAGGTGACACTCTTTTACAATGCCATTGGCGATGAACAAATTTTGTACATTAATGGTAAACCCATCTCCGAAAAGTTGAACAAAAAATCGGGTGAGCGTTACACCTTCGAACTTGGTGCCGAGCTGTTAAAAGCAGGTAAAAACGAATTCGTAATTGTTGCAACAGCCTATTCGGTTCGCAATTCGTGGGATAGCCCCAATACCGACCCCGGTGTAATACAAGTTGTGATATCTGCCGAGCCCTACAACAGAAGTTTGTTCAACGGATTGGCACAAGTTATCGTTCAAACAACAAAAAATGAAGGCAGCATTAAACTTACAGCCAAAGCCGAAGGGTTAAGCAATGCTGTTTACGAGTTAAAAAGCAAAAAAGTAATGTTGAGGCGTGCAGTTGATTAAGGTGCAGCCAACTGATCGATACAAGCAGGAGGAGCGCTCTTTATACGGAGTAGCTCCTCTTCTATTTCGGGGTAGTTTTCGGGCTTGTACTTCTCGCGTATATCAATGCCTACAACTTTTCCGGCGCGGTACCAGTAAAGGGCTCTCGAAAAGGTGCGGTATTTACGCAGCAATGTAAATGCATTTTCTCCAAATTCCCTGTCAATAAGCAATACCAGAAGCTTAACCTGACGGTATTTCAACGATAAAAGTGTTTTAAAATATTTTTCTTTTACAAATTCTTCGTATTCTTTTAAAAATTCTGTCCTTTCTTCGTCCGACTCAATAAATTCGAGTTGGGCATTGGTTAAATCATATTCAACCTTAATGGTTTGAAGCAAAGGCCAAACAATTTGTAAATCGTTTTTAAGCTGATCGGGCTCCTGATCGTTGGCCAATAAAAATACAGGAAAAATGATCAGTATAAACAGAAATAAATAGGTGTGCAGGTTTTTGTTAGCCTTCATTTGTTAGTTGGTAATTTCAATTATTTGTAGATATGAATTATAGCGTTCGGTTTCAATTTTTTGTATGGCACTTTCTTCGGCTCCTTCCATGCCACCAATGTAATAGCGTTGTGCCCACGGCAGTATTGCCACTGCTGCATCCCAAAACGAATATAGCGACATAATTCGAATTGAGATGCCGGCAAGGGCAGCAACAAGTACAAAAGAGTTTATTCCATCGTGGTAAGCACCCGATGCAAATTGTCCCGAGCCGGGTAGTATGGCACTAAAGATATAAGCCCTTAGTGGGTTGTATCTTTTTCGGTATCGGTAAACTTTTTCAAATTCCCGATCGAGTAAGGTAAAAGCACTGTCGGGGGCGTTTGATGTTTTTAGTGCTTGTGTAAATGCAAGGTGCGATGCCGAATCGTTTTCTAAATGATAATTGGCAATGGCGTTTATTAATTGCGATTGAAACAGTTGATTATTGATTTGCGTATCGTTTAAATTATAAAGTTCGGCCAAGGCAACAACGTAACTTTCATTCATAAGCATACATAATGCTTTGGCCAGTATTGCTTCGTTTGCGATACTGTCGGTACTTGCATATTGGTAGGCTTTGTCGTAAAAATTCCCGGCCATATTGTAATTGTGTTGTTGAAAGTAACAGCCGGCAATTTTGTATAAAAGTTCATCGCGTTTTTCGAAGCCCAAAAAGTAAGCCCTGTTGTATTCGAGCGAAGCAATTTCGTAGTTTCCGGCTGCAAATTGTTCGTCGGCAAAGTTAATTATATTACTGATTGTTTGAGCTTTACCAGCTTGTGCAGCGAGCAGGCTAATAATCAGCGTAAAGATAATGCTCGGTTTCATGTATGAAGCTGTGGTTCAGATTATTATTGTACAGAATTGCTGCGCTGTTGCCGCCATAAATGTTTGCGGCATAATAGCTTATGGCAATTCCTCCTGCTATCCAAGGATATACTTTTTGGGTGCCGTATTTATCGAAAGCTCTGTAGGCAAAAAATGCCGACGAGGCAGTGAACAGAAGCGACATGGCTCCATCGGCCCAAAAGCCCGAATACATTTTTCCGCTACCGGGTAATACTACCGACATGAGTGTTGCTAAAAATGGGCTTTTACGTTTTGCCAAATGGCTCTGAGTGGCAATTTGTTTCATTCCGGCCAGTTTAATCCCTTGTTTGTTATCGGTTTTTTGTGCCAAAAGGTAAGCCTCGTTCCATTGTTCCAATAAAAGCATTGTTCCAATATGATAGGCCTCTTTTTCTTTGAAATCGAAGTCTTTAGTTATAAGTTGTTGAACATTGGTGTATTGCTTTTCGGTCATTAATAGTCGTATGTATTCTTGTCTGAAATCTGGGTTCAGTTGATTTAATTCTTCGAAGTTGTACTTGTTGAAAAACTCAAAGGCAGCATTGCTGTGGTTAGTTTTTCGGTAGGTCTTAAGTAGTAACAGCAGGCTGTTTGAATCGGGTCTGCAAAGGTAGTTCACCCGTTCGAGTTCGTGCAAAGCTAAGTCGTATTGCGCAGTATTGAATAAGTGAGAGGCAAATTCGCGCGAATGTTCGCAGTCGAATAAATTGCTTTGTGACCGGCTTTGAAGGGCAAGCAACAAAAATATTGATAATACGATTGCATTAATTAAGTGGGTCTTCATACAGTCCGGTTTTTGAGTCGAATGAGTATTGCCCCTGTTTAACAAGCGGGTGGCAGCGTGTTAGCCTGTCGAAGATTTTCAAATAAGCAATAAAAGCTTTTTCTTGTTGAATGGCTTGCATGGCGTAAGCCGAGCACGATGGATGAAAAACGCAGCTGCTCATATCTTGTGGCGAAACGTATTTTTTATAAGTGGTAAATAAAAGTGCGGCAGTACCTTCAACTTCGTTCCTGTTTTGTCCAATTCTGAATTGATACTTTTCTTTAGGTTCAGGTTGGTTGATTTTGCTTAGCAGTTCCTTGTTCATTAGCTGCTGGGCATGCATGCCATTAACAATTAACACCATCAGTAAAACGAAAAACAATGACAGCTTAAAGTTCATAGTTGTAAATTTGATCGTTACCTTTTTCGTTTATTACCATGTTGCTGAGCGTAATTATCTGGTAAACTGTCCCTTGTGTTAGGTAAGTGGCAAGCAGTACTTCGGTGGGGATGTTGAGCCCGTTAACAAGTTGGTAGTTCTTAAGTATTTGTCGGTTTATGATTTGTTCATCGCTATTGTACATGGTTATGCCATAAATTTGCTTGTTTTTGGTGGCTATTTCAATTTTCGAAAGTAGGGGTTTAAGCTGTTCGGGCGGGCTCCAGGTAGTAACAACAAGGTCTTTCTGTTTTTCAACATTTGTTGCGTTGAAATTACTTTCGTACAAACCAAAATTATCGAGGTTGCCGGTGAGCATAAAGTGAAAAATTGATTGTTCGGGTAGCAGGTAATTGGTCGAAGTGGTTTGTAGCTTTTCGTTTTCGTATTGGTACATTATGGTGTCGAAAAGCACTACCTTTTCTTTGCGTGGGAAAGAAAAATCGTAAACAATTTTTTTGGTGTTCATGTCGTAAAAAATCTTTCCCTTACTTACTTGGAAAGTTGAATCGACAAGCCGCGTTTTAGTTAATATGTCGGCTTTTAAACGATAGGCAAGTTGGGCGTTTGCATGCAGGCTTAGCCAACAGAAAAAAAATAATAAGATAAATTTTGGCATAGTTGAATAAAAATTGAAACCAATGTGCCTAAAAAATTCGACACATTGGTTTCATTTTTAATAAGTATAAATACCTCCAAGCACTCCTCCAAGTCCGCCTGTTAATACAGCAATAAGCCATAAACCGGCATAACAACCGGTGTTAACCAAGCAACCCGACCATGCTTTTTTGGTGAATTCTTTGTTGCTGTCGGTGGTTAAATAAACTACCAACAAGCCAACCCAGTTTAAGACACAGCCCCACAAGAATGCGCTAACAATTGGTGGCCCTTCTTTTTCTTGGGCACTCATTGCAACAGCAGCGCTATTACTCACGTTTTCAATTAACACACTGTTGTTTGCTTGCAGTGTTTCGTAAGTCACATCGTCGGTTTCGTTCAGTAACGAAACAAGTTCGTCGATGTCGTTAAAGGCTTCATAGATCTCCGCTTCGGCATTATCGGCATCGAACGATGCAGTTACCGAAGGTGTTGCACCTGCCAAAACCTGCAAATGAAAAAGTATCATTGCCATTAACAGGGCGAGTAACTTTGTGTAAACTTTATTCATAACTATCAAATTTGACAATATGTCCGATAATTAATTTATAAGCTAAAAAAGTATCCGCTACCACCCCACAACAACGAGCTGATTAAGCAGCCCCAAGCCGATTTTTTCATGTGGTAGCTGTCGAATCCGGTTGTAATACCCACAATTAGCATCCCCGGGATATTAAAGATACAACCCCATAAAAATGCGCTAATGAAAGGGGTTTGTGTGTCGGTAACTGCATTCATTGCCATTGCAGCGCTTGCCGAAACGTTTTCGATTAACTTGCTGTTTGTTGTCAATAATTGATTGTATGTTGCCGTGTTGTCAGTTTCAATACAGGCAACAAGTTGATCGATTTCCGAAAAAGCTTCGTATATTTCATTTTCGGTTTCGGTTATTGTAGTGTTTGCCCCAAATAAAAATGATTGTGTGCCGATAAAAAGAACCGACAAAGAAATAATAATTAGCTGCTTAGCTACTCTACTCATAGTAATGTTATTTTGATGTTTTTAGTCCCTATAAAAACATAAAATTAAGCCAAACAGAACACAAATCAAATATTTGTACAAAATTTCTAAAATATTTAGAATCATTTTAAGCTAGCTCGTCGGCAAGGAATTTTCCGGTAATCGATTTTTTGTTGCTTGCAACTTGCTCCGGA
Source organism: Prolixibacteraceae bacterium (assembly GCA_016933815.1). Classification (GTDB taxonomy): domain Bacteria; phylum Bacteroidota; class Bacteroidia; order Bacteroidales; family Prolixibacteraceae; genus Roseimarinus. Next base: position 1,166 of record JAFGAF010000002.1, on the reverse strand, counting down.
GTACCGGTGGCCACTACCAAACCGCCACCTCTTCCGCCTTCGGGGCCAATGTCGATAATGTGGTCGGCTACTTTAATTACATCCATGTTGTGTTCAATTACAATTACGGTGTTACCACGGTCGGCCAGTTTATTCAATACATCGAGCAGTACCCTTATGTCTTCGAAATGAAGTCCTGTTGTGGGTTCATCTAAAATGTACATGGTTTTGCCGGTGTCGCGTTTCGATAATTCGGTGGCCAGTTTAACCCGTTGTGCCTCGCCCCCCGAAATTGTGGTTGACGATTGGCCGAGGGTAAGGTAGCCCAAACCTACTTCCTGCAATGTTTTCAGCTTGTTCAATATTTTCGGATGGCTTTCGAAAAATTCAACGCCTTGGTTGATGGTCATGTTCAGTACATCGGATATCGATTTCCCTTTGTAGCGTACTTCCAAGGTTTCGCGGTTGTAACGGCGTCCGTTGCACTTGTCGCAATGCACGTAAACGTCGGGCAAAAAGTTCATTTCTATAAGCTTCATGCCGCCACCCTGACATTCTTCGCAGCGGCCTCCTTTAACATTGAAAGAGAAGCGGCCGGGCTTGTAACCGCGTATTTTGGCTTCGGGCAAAAGGGTGAAAAGGTTGCGTATGTCGGAGAAAACGCCTGTGTAAGTAACCGGGTTCGAACGGGGTGTGCGTCCCAATGGCGATTGATCAACTTGTACAACTTTATCGATGTGCTCAATGCCTTTGATCAATTTGTAGGGCAGGGGATCTTTTAATGAGCGGTAGAATAGTTGGCTCAAAAGTGGTTGAAGTGTTTCATTAATGAGGGTTGATTTACCGCTGCCCGAAACGCCTGTAATACAAATGAATTTCCCAAGCGGGAAGGTTACGTCGATGTTTTTGAGGTTGTTGCCGGTGCACCCTTTTATTTCAAGTTGTTTGCCATTCCCTTCGCGGCGCTTAGCGGGTACATCAATTTTCTTTTCGCCCCTTAGGTATTGAGCTGTAAGCGAGTTGCCTTTTTTTATCTCGTCGGGTTTGCCGGCGCCCATAATTTTTCCGCCGTGCCTGCCTGCGTATGGGCCAAGGTCAACAACATAATCGGCATTGAGCATCATTTCTTTGTCGTGTTCAACAACTACAACCGAGTTGCCGGTATCGCGCAATTGTTCCAACGATTT
>JAFGAF010000273.1 GCA_016933815.1 Prolixibacteraceae bacterium | reverse complement strand
TCGAAAGTTCCGTAAATATCGAGATGATCGGGATCGACAGCCGTAACCACGCTGATTGACGGGTGCAGAAAAAGAAATGACCGGTCGTATTCGTCGGCCTCGGTAACCACAAGATTGCACTCGGCTCCGGGCAGCACCAGGTTCGATTCAAAATTATTCGATATTCCGCCCAGAAAAGCTCCGGCCTGAATTCCCGACTGGTGCAACAAATGGGTAATCATGGTCGATACCGACGTTTTACCATGCGTACCGGCCACTGCAATGCAAAAATGATTATTGGCAAGCATGCCCAATAACTGACTGCGCTTAACCATTGTAAACGACCGGCTTTGGAGTGCCCGCAACTCGTTAAGGTTGTCGGGCACTGCCGGCGTACGTACTACCAATGTATTGGAAGGTACGAAACTATTTGGTAATTGATTGATTTCGTCGGTATAATGTACAGCAATGCCTTCGGCTTCGAGTTTTTTTGTAAGGGGCGAAGGGGTAAGGTCGTAGCCTGCAACATTTTTGCCCATTGCTTTTGCATAACGTGCAAGAGCACTCATGCCAATTCCTCCTATTCCAAGGAAATATAAATTTGATATGGTGTTAAAGTCGATCATTATTTATTTGCCAATGTTAGAATTAAGTCAACAATATCGGATGCAGCATTGGGTTTGGCCAATTGCCGGATACTACTTGAAAGCTTTGCGAGCTCATCATCATTATTAATTAAGCTGATGGCTTTTTCAATGAGAACCGAAGGGGCATCGGTATCGCTTACCATAACAGCTGCGTTTTGACTGACCAATGCTTGCGCGTTTTTGGTTTGATGGTCCTCGGCAACATTGGGCGAAGGCACCAAAATTGTGGGACAGCCCATTAGGCACAACTCCGAAATAGTGCCTGCACCTGCCCTCGAAACCACCAAATCGGCCACAGCATAAGCCAAATCCATTCGCGATAAAAACTGGTGTATGTGAATATTTGGTATCGACATTCCGGCAGTAGCCTGCAGTACCTTTTCGTAGTAAAACTTGCCTGTTTGCCAAACGATTTCGATATTACTGTTTTTAAGCCGATCGATATTTTTCAAAACACTATCGTTAAGTGTTCGGGCTCCTAAACTGCCGCCCACCACCAGCAGTACTTTTTTACCGCTTTCGAGGTGATAAAAACTGCGGGCTTCGTCGGTTTTTGATTTGCCAAGCAGTAGCTCTTTTCGCACAGGATTTCCGGTGTAGACGATTTTCCGGGCCGGAAAATACTTTTCCATATTGTTGTAGGCAACGCAAATTTTGTCCACCTTTTTGGCCAACCACCTGTTGGTAATTCCGGCATAAGAGTTTTGTTCCTGAATTAAGGAGGGGATTTTAAAATTGCTTGCCATACGCAACAATGGGCCACTGGCATAACCGCCTACACCCACCACCACATCGGGTTCGAATTGCTTAATCACCCGACGCGCACGCCGCAAACTTGCAGCCAGTTTTAAAAAGAAACTTACTGTTTTTATTCCCGGTTTGCGGGGAAATCCCATAATGGGCAATCCAATTATTTTGTAACCGGCAGCAGGCACGCGTTCCATTTCCATACGCCCTTCGGCTCCCACAAAAAGGATATCGCTATCGGGAAGCCTGTCGCGCAATTCGTTGGCAATAGAAACAGCCGGGAAAATATGCCCCCCTGTACCGCCGCCGCTAATTATTATTTTTAGTTTATCATTCATATATCCACATTAATCAATTGCTCCCACTTCGGCAAAAGCCTGATCTTCGTCGGGAATAAGGTTTGCTTGTTCAACCAATGGTTTGTTGCCACTTTCGTCTTGCTTATTCTGATAACTTGCCCTTAAAATAAACCCTATCGACATGGCAGTGAACAAAGTTGAAGTACCTCCCATACTCACCCAAGGCAGTGTTTGCCCGGTTACCGGCAACAAGCCAACCGAAACGCCCATATTAATGAGTGCCTGCATTACCAACATCGACGAAAGGCCCGTAACCATGAATGCCGGGAAAGTACGCCGGCTTTGATTTACAATTATTGCAGCCCGACTTGCAAAAATGAAATAAGCCAGAATGACAAAAAAGCTGAACCAGCCATACTCTTCGACCAGTATGGCGAAAATAAAATCGTTGTATGCAGCAGCCATATAATTGCGCACTTCGCTTCCTCCGGGGCCATTACCTAAGCGTCCACCACGAAATATGGCCATCTCGGCATAATCGGCCTGTGTCATTCCAATTTCAGAATTAGGGTCGCCATGAATGTACCTGTCGATACGGTTACGCATGGTATCGATACGCCCCAAATCGACAACACCGGCCAAAAAGTAGAACATAACTGCCACTAAAATGCCGGCGCCAAAAGTAACCAGCAAATATTTTGCAGGTACCCTGCCAACAAACAGCAAAATAACAACTGTTGCAAACAATAACGCTGCTGTTGAAAAATTGGCCATCGAAATTGCTAAGCATACAACACCACTTATGCCCATAATCCAAAGAAAAGTTCTACGCGAAGGCTTATGATCTTTATCCTGATTGTTGGCCAGCAAACGCGATACAAACAACACCAGCGATATTTTGGCCAGCTCGGCCGGTTGAAACGAAAGCGGACCAAGGCTAAAAGTACGGCCTGTGGCGTCGGAACCAATATTCAACACCAAAGCAACAATTATAAAAACAAAGGAAATGCCCAACAATATGGGCGAGAAAATCGACATATACTTTACCGGCACAAAGTTTACGATGAGCACAATAACACCAAAGCCCAAAAACAACATGATAAATTGTTTCATCAGATAAAAAAAGGTGTTACCGCCCATTTGCCTGTATGCAAGGGAGCCGGTTGAACTGTAAACAATCAGCAACGAAAAAAACGACAGGATAATCAAAACCATCCAAATGCCGCGATCGCCTTTCAGTATGTCGAATATTTTATTCATTAAAAAAACTATTTACAGGTTTCGAACCGCTTCTTTAAATTGTTTTCCACGGTCTTCGTAATTATTAAATAAATCGAAACTGGCACAGGCCGGCGACAACAAAACCACATCGCCCTTTTCGGCCATAAAGTAGGCCGATTTAACAGCATGCTCCATGCTCGATGTTTCGATAATTTCAGGCACAATGCCGTTAAAGGCATTTACAATTTTTGAATTATCGACCCCCAGGCAAATAATTGCTTTTACTTTGTTGCGTGCCAGGTCGAACAGCTCGCTGTAATCATTTCCTTTATCAACCCCACCTACAATCCAAACAGTTGGCTTAGCCATTGACTCAAGCGCATACCATGTTGAATTGATGTTTGTTGCTTTCGAATCGTTAACGAATTCAATTCCATGAACCGACAAGTATTTTTCGAGCCGATGTTCAACACCGCCAAAACCGGCCAAACATTCGCGAATAAACTCATTTCTGATTCCTGCTATTTTACCTATAATGGCAGCTGCCATTGAATTACAGGTATTGTGCTTGCCTTGTAAGGCCAAATCGTAAATCGACATTTCAAATAGGTTTTGGTTAACATTTACTTTGATAGTATGATCGATTACACTTGCCCCCTGTTGGTTTTCAGCAGGTTGAAGGGTAAATGGAAACATTTCGGATTTTACACGGCGTTTGTTTACTTCGTCCATAACGATTTGATCGTCGGAGAAAAAGATGAAAGCATCGGCCGATGTTTGGTTTTGAATAATTCGGAATTTCGAATCGACATATTCCTGCATGTTGTAATTGTAACGGTCGAGATGATCGGGAGTAATATTCATCAAAACAGCAATATCAGCTTTAAAATCGAACATGCCATCGAGCTGAAAGCTACTTAATTCAATTACATAATGGGTAAAACTTTCGGTGGCCACCTGACGGGCAAAACTGGTTCCGACATTACCTGCCAAACCCACTTTAAAACCTGCCAACTTTAGCAATTCGTATGTAAGCATGGTAGTTGTAGTTTTTCCGTTACTACCTGTAATACAAATTGTTTGTGCATTGGTATATTTTCCGGCAAATTCAATTTCAGAAATAATACGTATGCCTTTTTCAGTAATTTTTTTGATAATTGGAGCCTTTTCGGGTATGCCGGGGCTTTTCATCACCACATCGGCATTCAGAATATGCATTTCGGTGTGTGTGCCTTCTTCAAAAGCAATATTATTCTCAATAAGCTCGTTTCGATATTGTTCCTTTATGGAACCAAAATCAGACACGAACACATCGAAACCTTTGGCCTTGCCTAAAATGGCTGTACCCACACCGCTTTCGCCGGCACCTAATATTACCAAACGTTCTTTCATTAACGCACTTTAAGGGTTATAATACTTATAATAGCCAACATGATGGCAACAATCCAGAATCGGGCAACTATTTTCGATTCGTGATATCCTTTTTTCTGATAGTGATGGTGGAGCGGCGACATAAGAAAAATACGACGCCCTTCGCCAAACCTTCGTTTTGTGTATTTGAACCAACCCACTTGCAACACAACCGAAAGGTTTTCGACGACAAATATTCCGCAGAAAATTGGAATCATAATTTCTTTGCGAATGATAATTGCGAAAACAGCCAAAATACCTCCAAGGGCAAGGCTTCCTGTATCGCCCATAAAAACCTGAGCCGGAAAAGCGTTGTACCAAAGGAAACCTACCGTTGCACCAATAAAGGCGGCCACAAATACCGACAGTTCACCAATATTGGGTATGTACATGATGTTCAGATAATCGGCCAACATAATGTGGCCACTAACATAAGCCAGAGCACCAAGCGTTGCCCCGCTTATGGCGGTGGTTCCGGCAGCCAAACCATCGAGTCCGTCGGTTAGGTTGGTTGCATTCGACACCGCTGTAATTATAAAAATTACAATAAGGGCATACAAAATCCATACGGCTGTATCGTGCCATGTTTTGGGCAAGAAACTCACTAAAATGCGATAATCGAGCTCCTGGTTTTTTACAAAGGGGATGGTGGTTTTGCTCGATTTAACATCCTGGGTCATGTATGAAATTTGTTGCTGTCCGGTAATTTCGTTCACCTCAACTTTGGTAATGAACTTACCGTTTTCGTCTTTAATTTTTTCGCGTACCAATACATCGTTACTAAAATAAAGCGTACCTACAACTATTAGCCCCAACGATATTTGCCCCAAAATTTTGAATTTGCCGGCAAGGCCTTTTTTATCTTTCAAAAAAACTTTAATGTAATCGTCTATAAAGCCGATCAGCCCCAGCCATATTGTGGTAATAATCATTAACCAGATGTAGGTGTTATCGAGGCGGGCAAATAATAAAGTGGGAATAAGTATAGACGCAATAATTATTAAGCCCCCCATTGTAGGTGTGCCTTTTTTCTGAAGTTGCCCTTCGAGACCCAAATCGCGCACCTCTTCGCCAATTTGTTTGCGTTGCAGGAAACGAATAATTCGCTTACCAAAAACCATTGTAATAACCAACGAAAGAATTACGGCGGCAGCAGCCCTAAAGGTAATGTACTGCATAATACCCAGTCCGGGGATGTCCCAATGTTTTATTAATTCGAAGAGGTGATACAACATAGCAATACGTTTTAAATAATTCCAAAAGCTTTTTTAATTTCTTCTCTGTCGTCGAAGTGATGTTTCACCCCGTTTATTTCCTGATAATCCTCGTGCCCTTTTCCGGCAATAAGAATGATGTCGCCCGGTTGTGCCAACAAAGCAGCTGTTTTAATTGCCTCACGCCTGTTTTCGATAATCAAAGTATTTTTACGGCTCAATGCATCAACTCCTGCTTCCATATCGGCTAGTATATCGGCCGGTTTTTCGGTTCGCGGATTATCGGAGGTAAGAATCACTTTATTACTAAAACGGCATGCAATTGCAGCCATTTTGGGTCGTTTTGTTTTATCGCGGTCGCCCCCGGCACCAACAACACATATAAGCTGCTCGTTTTTAGTGCGCATGTTATCAATTGCAGTAAGCACATTTTCGAGGGCATCGGGGGTGTGAGCGTAATCAACCACGGCATAAGCCCCAAGAGTTGAGCGTATAATTTCGAAACGCCCCGAAACAGGCTTAAGCACACTCAGTTGCACCAGCACATCATCGGTACTGAAGCCCAAAAGCACTGCTGCTGCATAAACGGCCAAAAGGTTGTATGCATTAAAGCGGCCAACAAAATGTGTCCACACTTCGTTACCGTCAATGTTCATCAATGTGCCGTCGAAATGCGCTTCGATTATTTTGGCTTTAAAATCGGCCATGGTTTGAAGCGAATAGCTACGCTTGCTTGCTTTGGTATTTTGCAACATTACCATGCCGTTCTTATCGTCGATGTTAGTTAGGGCGAAAGCTTCGGGCTTTAAACGGTCGAAAAATTTCTTTTTAGCCTGAATGTATGCACTAAAAGTTTGATGATAATCGAGATGATCGTGTGTAATGTTCGAAAACATAGCCACATCGAAATCGAGACCTGCTATGCGTTGCTGATCGATTGCATGCGAACTCACTTCCATAAAGCAGTATTCGCAACCAGCCTCAACCATTTGTTGCATCAAATTATTGAGCTGCAATTGATCGGGGGTTGTATGGGTTGATGAAAATACCTGATCGTTGATTTGATAATTGATGGTTGAGATCAAACCGGCCTTGTGACCTAAATTGAGCATCATACGGTGCAGCAACGACACAGTGGTTGTTTTTCCGTTTGTTCCGGTAATGCCAACCAACTTAAGCTTACGCGAAGGGTTACCGTAAAAGTTTGCCGCCATAATGCCAAGCGCCTGAGCCGGGTCGGACACCATTATATAGCTTACATGAGCCGCAAGTTGCGCCGGAACCTGCTGGCAAACAACCGCACAAGCTCCCAAATCGATGGCTTTTTGAATAAACTGGTGCCCATCGGTGTGGGTACCTGTTATGGCAAAGAAAACAAAACCTTTTTCAACTTTTCGGGAGTCGAATGCCAGCCCGTTAACTTCTACTTCTAAACTTCCATCAACATTAAGCGTAACTACTTCATTCAATAAATTTTTTAAAATCATAAACTGTTTTCAACTGTTGCAATGGTAAAAAATCAATTTAAATCGAGGTAAACCAACTGCCCGTTCCTGCAATTGGCACCCGGTTCGGGAAACTGCTTAAGCACTTTCCCTACGCCTTTCAATTTTGCTTTCATGCCAGCCTTTTCAATCAAGAAAATTGCATCGGAAGCCCCCATTCCCAACACGTTGGGCATTTGGTTTTTCACAAGCCTGCGGGGCTTTAACTCAAGCTTTTCGCCCTGCGACATGGCATAAATAAAATCAGCTTCTTTATCGGCCAAACTGGCTTCAATTCCCAGCTCGTTACATACCAACATGGTTTCGTTCACTAATCCGTTGAATATGTTAGGAGCTTTATTTTCAGTATTTTCAGTATTTTCGGTAATTTCGCCAACATCGAGCGAGAGATCGGTAGCATATACACAATCGGCAATTTCGCGGAACACGGGTCCGGCAACCGAACCGCCATAAAAGGCGCCTTTGGGTTCTGAAATAACCACCATGCATGAATATTTGGGATTATCGGCCGGAAAATAGCCTGCAAACGACGCCCTGTATTTGCGGTGCGAATAACCCGATTGCAGGTCGAGCACCTTTGCTGTTCCGGTTTTACCTGCAAAGCTGTATTGCTTGCTTTTTAAACTGCGGGCAGTACCCCTTTCAACAACCCCTTCGAGCAATGCCTGTACTTTGCCTAAAGTTTCCTTTGAGCAAATTGAGTTTTTAAGTACTTCGGGTTTAAATTCTTTAATACGTTCGCCATTATTGCTTATGGCTTCAACAAACATGGGTTTCATCAGTTTTCCGTTATTGGCAACGGCATTGTAATAACTCAATATTTGCAAAGGCGAAACCTGCAACTCGTAACCGTGCGATATGTACGCCATTGAAGTTCCCCACCATGTTTTGTCGGTTGGATATTTAACATATGGCGAAGCTTCACCCCTGAAACCAAGCCCCAAAGGACGGTTTAAGCCTAAATTGTACAAACGGTCGATAAAATCTTTTTCGCGACCTTTGAAATAATGATCGACCATTTTGGCGATACCCACGTTCGACGAACGTTCGAAAATTTCGCGAAAACTCATTTCTCCATGATGCCCGTGGCCGTAATCGCTATCGTAAATGGTTTTATCGTAAATGCGCCACTTGCCATCCTCAATGTCAAACACATCCGAAGTATCGGCTTTTGATCCTTCGAGCGCGGCAATGGTTGTGAGCAACTTAAAGGTTGATCCGGGCTCGGTACAACCTTCGTGACCAATTGCATAATTGTATATTTCGGTATAGTTACCATTTTGAAGACCCAAATTTACAATTGCCCTTATTTTGCCGGTTTTCACTTCCATTAAAATGGCAGTTCCGTATTCGGCATTGCTTTTTACAAGTTGTTTGCGTAATGCGTTTTCAACTACATCCTGTAAATAAATATCAATAGTGGTTACAACATCTTTACCGGCCTCGGGCTCAACAGTACTAATGTTCACCCATCGGCCCGACAAATTCTGACGTAACGAAACCCCTTCTTTACCCCTCAAAAAGCCTTCGTACATTCCCTCGATGCCCGAAATACCAACACTGCCGTGCAAACCACCAAAAGCACCTTTGTTCATTATACCTATGGTACGGTAAGCCAAGCTACCGTGGGGTGTGTATCGAATATATTCCTGTTCAACAATAAAACCACCTTTGTATGCTCCCCTGTTGAAAATGGGAAAAGTTTTTACACGCTGCAATTCGTCGTAATTGATTTTGCGTGGATGCACCAAATGATAGCGTGCACTTTTTGCATAAGCTTGCTGCAATTGCTTTTTAAATTCCCAACGCGAACGGTCGGGGAAGACCTTTGTTAATTCGGTAGCCAGGTTATCAACTTCTTTGTTGAACACTTCTTTAACACCAGGCGCACCTAAGTCGAACCTAATTTCGTAAAATGGCACCGACGAAGCCAAAACCCTTCCGTTGGTACTTAAAATATTTCCCCTGTTTCCCTGAATAATTTCAGTTTTGTTTTCGAGCATCTTAATTTGGCCTTCCCATTTATCGGCACTGGTAAACTGTATGTACACAATGCGTCCGGCAATGGCCAGCGAAAACGCCAGCGCCAATGCCAAAAACAGTGCATAACGTGCCAATATGATACGACGCAAATCCATCTACTCTTTCACTTTAATTTTTTTTGGTACTCTCTCGGGCTGTTTCAAACCCAGCCCTCTATCATTTACCCTGCGCAAAACTTCGGAATAGCGGTTCATGTTCATCAACTCGGCTTCGATGGTTGCTGCCTCGGAACGCAATTCCTTTATTTCCTCTTCGACAACAACCATTTGCCTAAGAATTTTTTCACCTTTAAAACGGTTCGAGATAATTAGCAAACCTAAAAAAACAAGCAACCCTAAAACGGGCAACCAACGCAACACTTCTTTATTCAAGAATATGCTGCCCAGCAACACCTGCCTTACGCCTACTTTCTTCTTATTTTGCTTGTTTACGTCCATTATAATTTTTCAGCTATTCGTAATTTTGCACTTCGTGCCCTTGGGTTACGGGCTATTTCATCGTTGTTGGGGGCAATGAATTTTTTACCCACCGTATTGAATTTCAATTTGATGTTTCCAAAAAAATCTTTTTCAACGTCGCCTTCAAAATCGCCCCGCTGAATTAAATTTTTCACCAAGCGATCTTCGAGCGAATGATAACTGATAACCACCAGTCGACCACCGGGTTTCAACATTAAATAAGCATCGTTTAAAAAGGATTTCAAGACATCTATTTCGTTGTTTACCTCAATTCGGAGTGCCTGAAAAACCTGCGCCAGAAACTTGTTACTCATTTTCTGCGGCACCAACACCCTAATGATCTCAACCAGTTCGCCTGTTGTGCTTATGCTTTTGTTTTGCCTTGCAGCAACAATTACCGATGCTGTTTTGCGAGCATTGTTCACTTCGCCATATTCGCGCAAGATGCGGTACAAATCGTCTTCGGAATATGTATTCACCACATCGGCAGCAGTAAGTTTTGCTGTTTGGTTCATGCGCATATCGAGAGCACCATCGAAACGGGTTGAAAAGCCACGCTCGGCCACATCAAAATCGTGCGACGAAACGCCCAGATCGGCCAATATTCCATCAACCTGTTCGAAACCATAATAGGTCAGAAAATGCTTCAGGTAGCTGAAATTATGATGAGCAAAAAGAAAGCGCTTATCGTTCGGAACATGAGCCAGAACATCGGCATCCTGATCGAAAGCAATAAGCTTACCGTTTTCGAGTTTTTCGAGTATTTTGGCAGAATGCCCTCCTCCACCAAAAGTTACATCGACATACACCCCGTTAGGGGCGATATTCAAACCTTCGATCGACTCGTTGAGCAAAACAGGTATGTGATAAGTTTCATTCATCAGCTACCAAAATTATTCAAGCCACCACCCAAAAACTCTTCAAACATTCCGGCATAATCATCGTCGGGCAACATCACTTTGCGGTATTCGTTGGCATCCCACAAACGAATTCGGTCGCCCTGCCCGGTAAACACAACCTCCTTATCGATACCCGCTTTATCGAGCACCGAATTGGGAATATTGAGCCTGCCATTTTCGGCCACGCTAATTTTCACAAAGCTTTGGTAGAATTTGTCGAGCAAACGACTTTGACGCGGATCGTTCGGATTGAGACGCGAATGGATAAATGCCAGCCTTTTTTCCCACGATGCTGTTGGATACAAATTAACACACTTTTCGTAGGGGTCGGTTTCGGCCACCAGCAACCTATCGAAAGCTTCGCCTAATTCGCGCTTGTAAGCGGCAGGAAGCACAACACGCTTCTTGTCGTCGATAGTGGCATTGTATTGACTGGAAAAAACCGGCATATTTTTACTTTAAATTTAACCCCAAAAGTAAAACTTATTCCACTTTATTCCAATATTACTCCACTTTATTACACTCAAAAAATGAAAGAAAACCCAAAAACTTATCAACAATTTGTTTAAAAGCCTTTGGGTTATGCAGTTATTAATTGTAAACCGGCAAGTATGAATATTGCTTCGAGTAGCGCATCATTTGCTCAGCATAGCCTTCGGAATAATCGAGCTGAATGTTGGTTATTTGACCATCGGGATTGCTGGTTACCACGTACACCGGGTTAACAAAACCGCTGTAAGGTGCTAAATTTAGCTTTTCGTAACGGTTAAGCACCTCTTTATGCAAATCGAAATCGATTTT
>JAFGAF010000272.1 GCA_016933815.1 Prolixibacteraceae bacterium | reverse complement strand
TTGTATTCATCGTGAGTCCCAATAAATCTTATAAAAACCCATTGTTTCTCGAAATTAAACTTGGCAACAAGTCTGTATGAATTGCCTTTAATGTTAAAAACAATCCTGCTATCTTTTAAAATACTGGCATTGGCATAAGTCTGTTTTACATCGTAAGGAGTTTTCCAAGCTGCATTCATTGTTGTATCAAACCATGTCTTTAGATACTGTTCCGAGTCAGGGTGTTTCTCCCAATGTTCTCTTAGAGTACTTTTTGAAAAAATTCTGTCCATGTATTTTAAATCTTGATACAAAAATAAAACAAAATTCTCAATTTGGGAACTTTTTCTTTGCAGTGTTTTTTTGTATGAATGGTAACTATGTAGTAATGATATTTTGCAGCAACTTGCAAGCTTCTGTAATAATTCGAGAAACCTCCGAACCGCTGTCGTATTCAATTACTGTTTTGCCTTCGAGCATGGCATTGGTGAATATCGGGTCGAAGGGTATTTTGCCCAAAAGCGGAATGTTTTCACTATTCAGGAATGCTTCCGTTTCTTCTGTTACATTGTGGTTTAAGTCGTATTTGTTGATGATGGCCGATAGCGGAATATTAAAGCCTTTTACCAACTCAACTACCCGTTTGGCATCGTGAAGCCCCGACAAGGTTGCCTCAATGACCAGCAACACATGCTTGGTGCCGGTAATCGACGAAATGGCCGTACAGCCAACTCCCGGAGGTCCGTCGTTTATAATTATCGTGTTGTTTTGGGCTTTTGCTGTTTCGCGTGCTTTTTCCCTGATGAGGGCTACCAGCTTGCCCGAATTCTCTTCGCCGGGCGCCATTTGCGCGTGCACCAACTTGCCAAAACGGGTTGCCGATATGAACCAATGGTTGCGGGTACTTTGCTCGGTTGTGATGGCATTTTCAGGGCAAACCCGTTCGCAAAGTCGGCATCCTTCGCACTGAAACGGGTTTACTTCGTATTTGCCGTTTTTTGGATGGATGGCGCCAAAACGGCACTTTTCGAAGCAAATACCGCAAGCGTTACACTGTTCGGTGTGAATAGTGGCTACCCGAGCACCAATGAAAGTATGACTCGATTCTATTTGTGGTTGCAATAGTAAATGCAGGTCGGCAGCATCAACATCGTTATCGCAAAAAACAGCATTGTCGATTAGCGAAGCCAAGGCAGCCGTGATCGATGTTTTGCCTGTTCCGCCTTTTCCGCTCAGTATGGTTATTTCAATCATTGTTTTTGAATACTTAAAAGTTTCGATGCAATTGATGCGTACGTTTGCAAAAGTTCGTCGGGCATTTCTTCTAAAATTTTACCTCTCGAATAACTTTCGGCATACGTTTTTGAAAAGGGTATTTCGCCCAAAATTTCGATCCCTTCGGTTTGGGCAAAATCCTGAATAGAATTATTGCCCGAGCCGGCTTTGTTGATCACTATGCCAAACGGGAGCGACATTTCGCGAACCAA
>JAFGAF010000271.1 GCA_016933815.1 Prolixibacteraceae bacterium | reverse complement strand
TTCCCGATAATCAACACATTGGTGGCCATTTACTTTTTTGCACTTACTTACACCAGCCACCAACTTTATCTCATTTATATTGGTGTTGCCCTTTTGTGGAGTGCTTACGCCATGTCGTCGGTGTTTGTTTATACCCTTAGTATGAAAGTGGTACGCCAAGGACGCGAAGGCACCGACTTTACCATTCAAATTGTGCTTACACATTTAAGCAGCCTGATTATTGCAGTAATGAGCGGAAAAATTGCCGATGCCATCAATTACAGAGGACTTTTTGCTATCGAAATAGGATTGTCAGCTTTACTGCTAATACTGATCCCATTTCTTTTTAAGTCTGATTTTTACAGCACCGAAAAGCGCTGCCCGTTTTTTGAAACCGGGGTTGAATTACCCGACAAAACAATGCAATAATGAATATCGATAAGCACTTAATAGAGAAATACAATGTACCGGTGCCGCGATACACCAGCTATCCGCCGGCCAATTTTTTCGACAACAATTTTGGAAACAAGGAATATATAGCGGCAATTGAAGCTTCGAACCACGAACAGCCCGAAAACATTTCCATTTATATTCACATTCCATTTTGCCCCAAAATTTGTCATTATTGCGGTTGCAACACCCACCACTCGCGCGACAAACAAAAAATGCGGGTGTATGTCGATGCAGTAAAAAAAGAGCTGCAAATGGTGAGGCAATACCTCGACCCACTCCGAAAAGTATCTCAAATTCATTGGGGAGGCGGCACACCTAACTCGTTACCCGCCGAAATGGTGGAGGAAATTATGGCAGTTATTCACAGCAACTTTGCGTTCATAGCCAATCCCGAAATAGCCATCGAATGTCATCCGGCCATGTTAGATGCAGTTTATATTGAAGCATTGGCAAAAAGCGGCTTCAACCGCATCAGCCTAGGCATTCAGGATTTTAACCCCGAAGTGCTTGAAAATGTTAATCGCGATGCACCTAACATTCCTGTTGAAGAGTTGGTAGCTAAAATACGAAGCCACCATAAAATTGGAGTGAACCTCGATTTTATTTACGGATTGCCTTTTCAGGATGTAAAATCGTTTACCGAAACCATTGAGCGTGCAGTAAAAATAGCCCCCGATCGCTTGGTCACTTTTTCGTATGCACACATTCCGTGGATTAAAAAAGCTCAACAAATTTTGGAAAAGAAAGGGCTGCCCGAAGCAAGCGAAAAGCTTTTAATGTTTAAAGCCGCCTACAATGTGCTTATGCAAGCCGGCTACAAAGCCATTGGCCTCGACCATTATGCGCACCCAAACGACGATTTGTTTGTTGCTTTGAGAAACCGAACACTACACCGTAATTTTCAGGGGTATTGCACCCGCGAAACTACCGGGCAAGTTTATGCTTTTGGTTCGACCGGAATTAGCCAAATGGAAAGTGCTTACGCACAAAACGGCAAGGACATCAAGCGTTATATTGACGAAATCAATCGTGGAAATTTTTACATCGAGAAAGGATATTTGCTGAACAATACTGAAAAAATTATTCGGCATGTAATTAACGAAATCATGTGCAACCACTATTTCTCGTGGAACGAAGTTGCCAAAAAATTTGCCGTATCAACTGACAAAATTAAAGAAACAGTTGGTTTTGAAGCTCAGGCATTCGAAGGTTTTGTTAACGACGAACTAGTTATTTTTAATGCTGAAAGTGTGGAAGTTACCGAAAAGGGGAAGTTTTTTGTGCGAAACATTGCAGCAGCATTCGATCCGAACCTAAAAAATGCCATTCAGAAATT
>JAFGAF010000270.1 GCA_016933815.1 Prolixibacteraceae bacterium | reverse complement strand
ATCAGTTGGTCGAAAATGAGTATTTGGTTTTTGTAATATTCGTTAGCTTGTTTGTTTTTTTCGGGTTGGTTCGACAGGGTTAAATAAGGTTGGTAATTGTAGGCTTCGTTCAATTTTTCAACAGCCAGATTAAAGTAACCAATTGTTCCGTATCCCGCACTGTTTTTATCAATTATCGATATGCCGAATAAAGGCAATAGTGTTATATCGATGTTTTGATCCTGCACTTTTACCTGGTCATCATTTTGGTTACCGGGTATGTCTCTTATATCTTCAACAACAAGATTGGCACGCATTTTTCGTTGTTTCAGGTCTTCGAGATCAATTTTCATTTCTTCATCGGTGCTGGTTGTGTCGGCATTTTCTTGTTCATTCTCATCGTCGGGGGTATTCCATGCTTTGAGCATTTGTTGCTGCTGTTTTTCGTGTTCTTCGGCAGTAAGCCACGGACGTTTTGCATATCGGGGATCGAGTAATTCGGCGTATTGATAATCATTTTGATAGCCATCGATACCTAGCATTTCGCGGGCTACACCACGGTTGAAATATGCACTGGCCATACGGTTGTCGAGTTCAATTGCAATGTTGTAATCCATAATTGCAGCCTGATAGCTTTCGAGTTGTTGTTTTACCAAGCCCCGGTTTTGATAAGCATAGGCATTTTGCGGATCGAGGTAAATGGCCATATCAAAATCTCTCAAAGCACCTGCATAATCTTCTTTTTCAATTTTTATAAGGCCACGGCTCATGTAACCCATGGCCGAGTTGGGCCTTATGCGAATCAGTTGGTTGCAATCGTCGATGGCTTTATCCCATTGTTCGAGCATTTGGTAGGCGATACTACGGTTTAAATAAGCATTAAAGTTTTTGGGTTTCAAATCAATTGATTTCGAGTAGTCGTCAATAGCTCCTTCAAAATCGCGCATGGCGGCTTTACAAATTCCACGGTTATTAAATATATCGGCATTTTCGCCATCAAGTTTCATCGCCTCCGAGTAATCGTTCATTGCTTTGTTGTATTCTTGAAGGTTGTAGAATGTAACGCCACGGTACATGTAAGCTTCGGGGTAAAAGGGTTTAATTTCAAGGGCCTTGTTTAAATCGTTTAATGCTCCGTAGTAATCTTCGAGGTTTAGTTTGGCAACACCGCGGTAAAAATAAGGTTCAGGCAAATGAGGTTTCATGCGTATTACCATGTTGAAACTTTCGATAGCACCGGTATAATTGCCAAAATACAAACGGCTACGGCCGGTATGTATAACATGGTTGGTATTTAGCTGAGCCCAAGTACTTAGCGAAAAAATGATCAGAAATAAAATAAGTGTAATTCGTTTCATAAAAGCGGTAATACAGTGAATAATTGATATAAAAAACAAAAATAGCATTTTTAGGATGTTAATTTTTCGTTTTCAGAAAGTTTAACAAAATGCATTGTTTTACTTGTAATGTTGATGCATTTTGCCTAAATTAATCAACGGTTTTAAATTTTTGAAAATTATTTTCGAAATGACGTTTTTCACCATTTATTACCAGCCAAAATGGCTACTTTTGCAAATTATTTACAATAACAGGAAAAGATGGATTTACTGGAAAAAATAAAACAAAATGCTTCGAAACTCAACAAGCGTATTGTTTTGCCCGAGGGTACCGAGCCTCGTACCTTACAAGCAGCAGCTATAATTTTAAAGGAAAAAATTGCCCAGCTTATTCTTTTGGGTAACCCTGCTGAAGTTCAGCAACAAGCAAAAGCCCTGAATGCCGATATTGGCGGGGCAACTGTAATTGACCCGAAAACCGATGCCCGACGCGATGCTTATGCCGATTTAATGGTTGAACTGCGGAAAAGCAAAGGTTTAACAAAAGACGAAGCGTTGAACTTGCTCAACGATCCATTATACTTTGGACCAATGATGATTAAAAGCGGCGATGCCGACGGCGAACTTGCAGGTGCTATTAATGCAACAGGCGATGTTTTACGCCCTGCTTTTCAGTTTGTTAAAACATTGCCCGGTTGCAGTGTAGTATCAGGTGCGTTTTTGATGTTTGTTAACGAAAAATTTGGCCACGACGGAATTATGGTTTTTGCCGATTGTGCAGTAATGCCCGATCCTACAGCACAACAACTTGCCGAAATAGCAGTTAGTTCGGCACAAACAGCCAAAGCAATTGTTGGTTTGGAGCCACGTGTAGCCATGCTTAGTTTTTCGACCAAAGGAAGCGCCAAGCACCCGATGGCCGATAAAGTGATTGAAGCTACTAAAATAGCACAACAAATGGCTCCGGGTTTATTAATCGATGGCGAAATGCAGCTCGATGCAGCAATTATTGAAGAAGTAGGAAAACTGAAAGCTCCCGAAAGTAAAGTTGCAGGTAAAGCTAATGTATTGGTATTCCCAAGTCTCGAAGCCGGAAATATTGGCTATAAGCTGGTACAACGTTTAGCCGGAGCCGAAGCCATTGGCCCTGTATTGCAAGGTATGGCTGCACCCATTAACGATTTGTCGCGCGGGTGTTCGGTAACCGATATTGTAAACATGGTAGCCGTTACTGCAAATCAGGCAGGTAGCGAATTCTAAATATAAGTTTCTATGGCTGAACCAATTATTGAATCCATTGAAGAATTTGGATTAATCAAAAACAAAAAAAAATCAACTAACCTTTTTTCGCGTGTAGGCATTGTTGGCTGCGGAAACGATGGCCAATACATTGCAAGGGTATGCAGCTCATACGGTCTCGATGTAATTTTTAGGGAAACAACACACGAAAGGGTTTACGAGTCGTTGCGAAGAATTGAAGAAATTATGAACAGCCGTATCCGCAACTGGGGAGCAACCGAGTCGGAAAAAAAGGCTGTGATGTCGCGCATTAAGGGTACTACACTTTTAAGCGATTTGAAAGATTGCGATTTGGTGATCGAAACCGTACCAACCAGCGGTAAAGGGCGTAGTTTCGAAGCCCGAAAAGCAATTTTTGAAGAGTTGGAACAAATTGTAGATCCCACAACTGTAATAGCTACAAATTCAACAACAGTTGTTATTTCCGATTTGTCGGAGAACCTGAAAAATAAAGATCGTTGCATCAGCATTCATTTTATGATCAATTCGGTCGATTCACGCGTGGTTGAAATTACCAAAGGCCTTTATACTTCCGATTGGACTTACGATAAGGTTGAGCAATTTGTTAAAATGCTCAAGCGCAAAGTAATTCCTGTTGAAGAGTCGGTTGGGCTTATTTCGGTGCGTTTGTTTTCGGTTATTTTGAACGAAGCATGCGAAATGGTTATGGAAGGCATTGGCTGCAAAGATGATATTGAACAATTGATGTTAACCGGCTATGGTATGCGCTACGGTCCTTTCACAATTGCCGATATTATTGGTATCGACAGGGTAGTGCGTTGGATGGAAAACCTGTTTAACGAGTTTGGCGATTCGCGTTTTAAACCCAACCCAATGATTAAACGCCTCATAAGGCAACACCGGTATGGCGTTGCTGTTGGCAAAGGTTTTTACGAATACGATGCCAATGGCGATAAAATTGATCGGAACCACTTGGCCGAATCAAAATAGGTTCAATAAATTTTTTTTCATAAAAAGAAAAAACAGATTATGAAGATATTAGTACTGAACTGTGGCAGTTCTTCCATCAAATTCCAGTTCTTCAATATGGAAACCCAAACAGTGTTGGCTAAAGGATTGGTGGAAAAAGTTGGCCTTAACGGTTCGCAATTGAAATTGAACAAACAAAATGGTGAACAAGTAATTTTTCAAGGCGAAATTGTTGATCATAAATCGGGAATTGAATATGTGCTGGGTGTATTAACCAGTCAAAAGCACGGTTGCATTGCTTCATTGAACGAAATTTCGGCTGTTGGGCACAGGGTGGTACATGGTGGCGAGCTTTTTAGCAGCAGTGTGTTAATTACTCAAGAGGTGGTTAGTCAGATGGAAAAATGCATCGACCTTGCTCCTTTGCACAATCCGCCTAATTTAAAGGGTATCGAAGCCATTACCGAGCTGATTCCCGAAGTGCCGCAAGTTGGCGTTTTTGATACAGCTTTTCATCAGTCGATGCCCGATTTTGCATACATGTATGGTATTCCTTACGCTTTGTATAAAAAATATGGCATCAGGCGTTACGGTTTTCATGGAACAAGTCACCGCTATGTTAGCCAACGAGCCTGCGAAATGTTGAATATCGATTTTGAAGCGCAAAAAATAATTACCTGCCATTTGGGCAACGGAAGTTCTATAGCAGCAATCCAAAATGGAAAATCGGTTGATACTTCAATGGGGTTTACGCCTATTGAGGGGCTGTTAATGGGTACACGTGCCGGCGATTTAGACATTGGTGCGGTGCTTTACATTATGGAAAAAGAAAACATTGGTGTTGAATCGGCATCGGCTTTGTTTAACAAACATAGTGGATTGTTGGGCATTACAAATATTTCGTCCGACTTGCGCGATGTGTTAAATGCTGCCCAAAATGGTAACCAGCAAGCTGTTTTGTCGCTCAAAATGTTCAATTACCGTATTCGAAAATACATAGGTTCGTACGCAGCTGCTATGAATGGTTGCGATTTACTGATTTTTACCGGTGGAATTGGTGAAAACTCAAAATCGACACGCTTAGAAGTTTGTAACGACTTAAAATGGCTCGGCTTCGAAATTGATGAAGGTAAAAATGCACGCTTGAACGGAACCGAGTCGGTAATCAGTACAGCAAATTCAAAAGTGAAAATTTTAATTGTACCTACCGATGAAGAATTGATGATTGCACGCGACACTCAAAAAATAACTCAAGAAAAAAGATAAAAAAAACCAATGATTATACTTGTTTTAAACTGTGGAAGTTCTTCAATAAAATACCAATTATTCAAAATAGATAACAATCACCGGGTTCTGGCCAAAGGTCAGGTCGATAGAATAGGGATTAAAGGAAGTAACATTGAACAAAAAGTAAACGGTAAAGATCCCATTTTCGTTGAAACTGAAATCATCAATCACGAACAAGGTATCGATCTGATATTGAGATTACTGGTCGACGAACGCCATCGGCCGGTTTCTTCAATTCATGAAATCGATGCTGTTGGTCACAGGTTGGTTCATGGAGGCGAAGATTTTTCCGAATCGGTTATTATCAACCAGGCTGTAAAAGATAAAATCAAAGAACTGATTGATTTGGCTCCATTACACAACCCCGCCAATTTAATGGGCATTGAAGCAATGGAGCGTCTTTTGCCCGGTAAACCTCAGGTTGGCGTGTTCGATACTGCTTTTCATCAAACCATGCCGCCAAAAGCATTTTTATACGGAATTCCTTACAGTTTTTATAAAAAGCATCACATCAGGCGTTATGGTTTTCATGGTACAAGTCACAAATTTGTGGCACATAAAGCCTGCGAAATATTGGGGTGGGACATCACAAAAAAGAAAATCATTACTTGTCATTTGGGTAACGGCGCTTCAATTACCGCTGTCGATGGTGGAAAATCGATTGAAACATCGATGGGCTTTACACCAAATTATGGTTTGGTAATGGGTACCCGCAGCGGAGTTGTCGATCCGGGTATTATTGAATACATGATGAAAAAAGAGCAACTGCCCCTTAGCGAAATTGTGAGTTTATTGAATAAGAAAAGCGGCATGTTTGGTTTGTCCGATGGTTTGTCGTCGGATATGCGCGACCTGGCCGATGCAATGATAGCAGGAAACGAGGACGCCGCAAGGGCATTGAATACTTATGCACACCGGGTTAAACATTATATTGGCGCTTATGCTGCCGAACTGAACGGTCTCGATTTGTTAGTTATGACTGGTGGGATAGGTGAGAACAACTGGAAAGTGCGCGAGCTTTGTTTGTCGAACCTCGAATTTTTGGGCATAACGCTCGATGTTGAAAAAAACAAAGGCCTGCATGGAACCGATGCTTCAATTTGTTCCGACTGTTCTAAAACACAGGTAATGATTGTTCAAACCAACGAAGAGTTGGTAATAGCATCCGATACCATAAAATTGTTGCAGAAAAAATAGAGCATATTCT
>JAFGAF010000269.1 GCA_016933815.1 Prolixibacteraceae bacterium | reverse complement strand
TCGCACTCGCTGAGCCATGGTAGCCGCCACGATGGAATTATTTACCAACGCCGTTCGCCTTTGCTTTTGAAGCGTTTAGATTCGGGCCCTGACTATTCACAAATGTTTACCACCTTTTATAATCCTGTAGCAAATAAAGAAATTGCTAAAAATGCTGCCACCGATTTAAAATTTGTGGTTGATAGAAGCTTAGAGAAAGCAGGGTTAAAAGTAAGTGACATTAACCTGTTAGCTACTCATCAACCGGTTGTATGGGCCGGTGAAGTTTGGCGCGAATCCATTGGAGTGCCTCCTAACAGGTTTCACCAAACGTTTGAGAAGTATGCCAATATTGCAACATGTTCGGCACCGGTTAACCTGCTCGAGAGCATTGAGTTGGGTATGGCAAAAGCAGGCGATAAGGTCATATTTGCTTCGTCGGGAGCAGGCGAAAACCATATTAGTATTATAATGGAATTAAGTCAAATGCTCATCAATAATGTATTAGAAAATTCTTGTCAAACCACATATCAATTAGAAAATGAATTCAGTAGCAATTAATCCCGCTTTATCAGGTAGCAAAGCTGTTAAGCCAACATGTCCGGTTGGAATTGTAGCCATTGGCATGTACGTACCACCGCGCATTGTGTCGAACAACGAGTTTGTAAATGTGCACTTGACCCCCCACGAAGAAGCCTTTTTTGGAACTGATCCGCATTTTGCAGAAAACAAGCGTCGTGTGGCCGAAAACGAATCGGCTATGGAAATGGCAGTAAAAGCTGCTAAAAATGCACTTGAACAGTATAATATCGATCCGGCAACCATCGATTTGGTATTGTTCACTTCGAGTTGTAAAGATTTATATCGTTTGGCTCCTCCAATTGCTAATTATGTGCAAACCAATGTTGGAGCTGTGAACGCCAATTCGTTTAATATCGATTGTGGTTTTAACGGTTGGCTACCTGCTGTGATAACAGGGGCTACGTTTGTTTCGAGTGGTTTCTATAAACGCGTGTTGGTTGTAACCGGCGAAACCATCGTGTCGAGCATGGATTCGCGCGAAAGTGAAACCTTGTTTATGGGCGATGGTGCCGGAGCTGTTGTTCTTGAGCAGGTTGCCGAAGGCGATGGAATGCTTTCATTCCATTTGATGTCGAAAGAATGTGAATCGGCTGCAGGTGTTAAGGTGCATGGCGGTGTTCAATTCAATAGCAATGAATGGAAAATCAATCCCTATTTATATGTAATGCCCGGAAGTTTCGAGCGCGATATTCCTGCACTGGAAAAATACATTCCTCATTCAATTAAAGAAAGTTTGAAAATGTTGCCTATGACCACTCAAGAAGTAGATTGTTATGTGTTTGGCCAACAGTTTTTTGGGCTTAATGTTATTTGGTCGCGCGAATTGGAGGTGGATTACAATAAAGTACACGATACAATTTGGGACTATGCTTGTATGAAATGTGCCAGCATTCCGGTAACTCTTGCCGACGCCGTTCAAAAAGGACGAATCAAAAAAGGCGACATTGTAGCTTTTGGCGATCAGGGAGCCAATTGGTCAATTTCATCGGCAGTTTTCAAATGGTGCATTTAATTATTATTGCATTATGGCAACCAAGTAATTGATGTTTATTTACTTAAATAAACGCTGAGGCCTGGCAGTTTTTACTGTTGGGCTTTGGCGTTAAAACCAATAATAAATTTTTTCACTAAAACATAAAATATTATACCATGGACAGAACACTATTATTTGCACTTGTTCTTTTATGTATTGTTCCTCCCTATTATTTGGCTATGAGGTTGTTGTTTAAGAAAACAATTGTTTTCAAGTTGGGCATTTTTATGTTGCTAATTTTTTTGAGTATGCCTTGGGCTGCCTTTTTTGTTGCCGATAAGGGCTTTGGTCACATTTGGTGGGCCGTTCCTTTTTGTTTTGTGTTTATTTTTACAACGTTTTATCTTTTTCTGAAACAAATCAAAAGCCCTTTGAAAAAGCTTTCCGATCGGATTAATCAAATTTCGAATGGTAATCTGATGGTTGATTTTTCGGATTTGGATTTGAGTGGTGACCATGAAATAGCTGAAATTTCGAAATCGATTATTCTTCATGCCGAAAAACTGAAAGAAATTATAAATGAAATACAGGCTACTACGCACCACCTAAAAACTTCGAGCAATGAGGTAAATCAAAGTTCACAAATGCTTTCGCAAACAGTAAGCGAGCAGGCCGCATCGACCGAAGAAATATATTCGTCGATGGAACAAATGATTGTAAACATTGAACAAACAACGAACAATGCCAGAAAAACCGATCAACGTACTGAAGAGTTGCGTTTGCAATTAGAACAAATGCAAAAAACAACTGCCGAAAATAAAAAGGCTGTAGATATTATTGCAAACCGTATTGGTATTGTGAACGAAATTGCATTTCAAACTAACATTTTATCGCTAAATGCAGCAGTTGAGGCAGCACGTGCCGGCGAAAACGGGAGAGGATTTTCAGTGGTTGCAGGTGAGGTGAGAAAGCTTTCGGAGCGCAGTAAAGAAGCTGCTTTAGATATCCATCAGCTCTCGACACAAAGTGTGAAAACAGCCGAAGCTTCAGAAGAAATTTTTGTTCTTACTTCAAGTCAAATACAGGATATGATTTTGGCAATGAGTGAAATAGCTGCTGCTTCGAATGAGCAAAATATTGGGGCTAATCAAATAAACACTGCTCTTGAGGAATTGAATGGAACCATTCAAGGTACAGCATCATCGGTTGAAGAATTGGCTCAAATGGCCGAAATTCTCAACTCATTTGCATTAAAAATTACAAATTTAATGTCATTCTTTAAAATAGAACAGGATTAAATCGTTTTGCCAGATGTTTTGTAAGATTGGGATGCATTTTTTTTCTAATCTTTATAATGCTGGCATTACCCCAAGCCCTACACATAAGGTAAGGCTTGGGGAGGTATGCTATTCATACCTCAACGCCTCAACCGGATTCTTCGTTGCTGCCCACCAACTTTGCCAACTTACCGTCAGCAAAGTAATTCCCAAAGCTAGTAAACCCGCCAAAGCAAAAATCCACCAACTGAGTTCGGTTTTGTAGGCAAAGTTTTCGAGCCATTTGTGCATTGCGTAGTACGCAATTGGCGTGGCGATTACAAAAGCAACGGCTACCCATTTTACAAAGTCTTTGTTGAGCATAACAAGCACTTCGGAAATGCGGGCGCCATTTACTTTGCGGATACCGATTTCTTTGGTTTTTTGTTGAATTTTGGTAAAACTAAAGGCAAATAATCCAAAACAAGTTATCATAACCGTGATCCAGAAAAAAAGGTTTGTGACTTTTAATAGTTGTTCATCCAAAATATATTTTAAATGAAGTTGATCGTCAAGGAATGTTGGTTCTGAATTGTTCTCTGGAAACAGAATGTTAATTTCTTCCGCTATTTTTGCAGTAATTTCTTGAACATTGGTTTGTTTAACTCGAGCTAAAAGATACCTATCGGGATAGGTTTGGGGGTTACCTACAAAAACGGCAAAATTTCCGATTGTTGAATATAGTGGGTTGTAATGGAAATCACTGACTACACCGTTCACTGCAAATTTCATCATATTCGGGTCATCTGCATTGAAATCTTCAGAAAAATTGCCATTCATGATTTGTTGTTCGCTAAATCGCTTCGAAAGCGCATTGTAAAATGTTTCATTTATGAAGATCGAAGTAGTTTCTGAGTCACTAAAATTAGATATTGTTTTTATACCAAGTGTTTGAATTGCATCCATATCGGCCATCGCAAACTCAAATGGAAAATTATCAACCTTGGTTTCCAAATTTAGGTTTTGAAAATTTCTTCCTGGGAAATGTAGGGCAATTCCAGCCGATTCGACACCTGGTATTTGGTTGATCCTTTGTTTTAAATCAATAACTTTATCGGTTCTAGGGCCATTTATGTGGAATATCGCTACGTTTTCGGCTGTAAATCCAAGCTGTTTATTTTCGATGTAATGAAGTTGTTTTTTTATGAGAATTGTAAAACTCAGGAGGGCAATCACTGCTACAAATTGAAATATAATCAGCGGCGTAGCCGTTTTAGAACCCGACATTCTTGAATTGAATTTAGGAGTGATTTTGTTTTTTAGATCAGTTGTTGAAAACCAAGAAATGAAAACGACTAAAAGGAGCAAAAATATTAGAAACACAACTATTGGAATAAGATTAAATGAAACTGCCCAAATATTGGAAAGAAAATTTGTGATCTGTGGTTTTAAAAATTGTATGAGTATGAATGTAGTTGCAAATGAAAGAAATATAATAAACAAATTCTCCCAAAATGCCGGATTCAAGATTTGATAAGGTTTCCCCCCCAGAAAATTTAGAACCCTTGTTTGCTTTATCCTGAAAGCCGACACTCCCAAGTTTAGGATTAATAAGTTGATAGAAACGCTTAGTAGTACAATCAACCCGATAATGAAAAGTATATTTAAATTTGATTTATTAATTGGGATGCCAAAATCGTTCCTTATATCTGTATTGAAGTGAATATCGTCAAGCTTTTGGAATTTGTGCTGAAATGCATTAAGTGGTGGGCCATGTTTATCATTAAGCGCTGGGGAGACTAAAGTGCTTAACTGGTTTTCTAAATTGCTGTTTTGAAGGGGATGTAGAGATTTCACGTAGATGTAGGCCCCAAATGTTTTTGAATTTTTTATGTCTTTTATGGGGCTTTCAAAATCACCCTTTTTCGATAGGATAATATCATATCCCAAATGTGAATTTCCAGGAATCTGCTCAACTACGCCAACCACTGTATATGCAGTTTGGCTTGAATTTCCAGGTGATCCATTGCCTGTAAGAATGGCTTTCCCAATGGGATCGACATCTCCAAAGATCAATTTTGCAGTTGATTTTGAGAGCATTGCAGTGTTGGGGTTGTCCAATTCAGCAAGGGTACCTGTTTTTGGCTTGATGCCAAAGAACTTTAAAAATCCTGCATCGGCTTGAAGAATTTTCTGTAGTGTGAAATTATGATTCCCAACAGCAAACTCTTGTTCTTGATGATGGCAGTAAAATGTTGTAATCGATTCTATTTCTGAACAGTTGTTTAACGGCTCTTCAAATGCAGCGAAAGTTGAGGCTCTGTATTCGCCATTTTTTACACATGAAATGATGCGATAGGTATTTTCGTGGTTCGGAATATGCTTATCAAAACTATAGTGGTAAAAACCGTACATAAAAAGTACAATTGAAACAGAAAATGCAATGGTTAGGCTAACGAAGGTTATAAGAGTGAAAACCTTGTTGCGTTTCAAATTCTGTATGGCCAACTTAATGTTCTTCATTGCTTTATTGTTTTAATATGAATTACTTCAGTTTGTTGTCTCATTCATACATTAAACTACTCAATCACTATTGCTTTTCCTGAGTTCTTTGTATTAAAAACGTACGGAAAATGCATTGGGTTATCGTCACTCATACCTGAGTGCCTCCAC
>JAFGAF010000268.1 GCA_016933815.1 Prolixibacteraceae bacterium | reverse complement strand
TCGGCAAATAAGCGTGGCTGGGATCATCGATGGGACGAGTTTTCGCTGTGGGCCGATAAAGGAAAAATGTATCACAACGCTTTGCTCAAGCTGGTTGATGACGATACCCGCGCTTTCAATGCCATAATGGAAGCTTTTGCCTTGCCAAAAAATACCGAAAAAGAAAAGGCCGAGCGAAAACTTGCCATTGCACGAGCCACAAAACATGCTATCGAGGTTCCTTTGAAAGTGATGGAGTTGTGCTTAGCTTCGATGGAAGTGATGAAAGCCATGGCTCAAATCGGTAACCCCAACAGCATTAGCGATGCTTGTGTTGGGGCAATAGCTGCCCGGGCTGGTTTGCAGGGCGCATTTCTGAATGTGAAAATTAATGCAAAAGATTTTGACGATGCTGAATTTGTGCAGCAGGTTTTAAACAAAGCAAAAGAATTGGAGAAAGCAGCAATTATTCTCGAAGCCGATATTATGAGCCGGTTTGAAGAATTTGTTTAACCTGATTTGAGTTAATATAAGAGTATTGGGAACGAAAAATTGTTTGTTATTCTTGCTGATTGCGAATGATAAACTTTCCGGATTCTGACGAGATAATTACGGGCATCTGAAGCGACAACCTGCCGAACACGGCAATGCAATTTACAAAATGTTGTGTGCTGGCTTTTATTTTTTGAAGAGGTCATCCAGTATTAATCTTTTTTTTGATAATAGTAATACTTCAACGACTTGATTGTCATCGTAAAAAGGAAGTATAAGGTGCTTTGAATTTTTATGAATAAAAATTTTGTGTTTATATATTTTATTTTCATTGGATAATGCAATGATTTTCTTGAAGTCAATAATATATGAATATTGAAGGTCTTCAATTAATATGATATCTAATTCGTTGTTAGTGTTTATAAAAATATTATTATTTTTAGAGAGTAAATATTTCTTGATTGATTTGTTTGTCTTGTCCATATTGTTTTTTGAATAGACATAACTTTGTGCTTTTTTTAAAAGTCTTTTATCATCAATTCTTTCGCTAATTAAATAGGCGATTGCTAAAACTATGATTGCATATATAAAAAATCCCATAATTTAATATCTGTTTTTACGGTGTGTTTTTTAGCTAGCTTATAACTATGATATTAGCCCGATAATTTGCTTCACTTTTTCATCAATAGTGAGGTTTCCATCAATCCAATTTATTTTGAAGCCTTGTTTTTCCATCCGTCTGAACCAGGTCATTTGTCGTTTGGCAAACTGGTGGATGGCAATTTCGAGTTGATTAAACATCTCGTTATAATTGAGCTTTCCAATTAAGTGTTGAGTGATGTATTTGTATTCGAGGCCGTAATAAATCAGGTCCTCAGGGCTTAGTCCATTGTTCATGAGTGATTGAACTTCATCAATCATGCCGCTATTTAAACGTGCTTTTAGTCGCTCGCTGATACGTTTCCGGCGTATTTCGCGATCAACATCAATGCCAATAATCAGGCTGTTAATGTTGGGGTAATCGGTATTTGTTTCGGGGTTTTCGAGGTAGTATTCTTCAATTTCGATTGCCCTTATTGCACGTTTAACTGTATCAACATCGGAGGTGTTGTGTAGTTTTTTGTATTTTGTGAGCCTTTCGCTAAGCTCGGCCAACGATTTTCCTGCCAACGATTTTCGCAAATTATTGTTAACAGGTACATTAATTAATTTATAGCCTTTTAAAACTGCTTCGATGTACATGCCACTGCCACCACACAAAACAGGCATTTTTCCCCTTTGTAAAATATTGTCGTAAACACTAAGGAAATCGCGTTGATATTCGAACACATTATATTGATAGCCGGCATCAACAATATCAATTAGGTGATATGGAACGCATTGTTCATCAATAAAGTAGTCCTCAATATCCTTGCCTGTTCCAATGCTCATTCCTCGGTACACCTGGCGTGAGTCGGCCGAGATTACTTCACCATCAATTTGTTTGGCCAAATGTGCTGCGACCAAAGTTTTTCCTGTGGCTGTTGGCCCTAAAATAGTTATAAGGTTATATGCTTCCATAATGTAAACTAAACTACCTATTTGTTTCAATAAGGTTTTAGTTTCACAAAACTAATGTATTTTTGCATTTTGCGAATAAACAATCAGTAAGTGATAAAAAGTATATTACAATTTATAGAGCAGGGTTTTCAAATATTGTTGATGCCCGAAAAACATTGGGGGCGAATTAGTGCCGATAAAAACGACGAGCAAGGGGTTTTTACCCGTTCTTTTTTACCGGGCTTGATTTTGGTGTTTGCCGCAGTTGTTTTAGGCGATTTTTTGTTCAGCAAATCAACCGGCTTTGTGTTGGTCGATGCGCTTATTAAGGCTTTAAGGGTTTCGTTGCTGGTGCTAATGACCTTTTTGGCATCAACAATGGTCTTGTACGAAACATCGCGATGGCAGAAAATTCACCTGGGTTTCGATACCTCTAAGCGAATAGTTGTTTATGCCATGTTTGCCATGTTTTTAGCACTGCTTATAAGTGGAATTTTCCCTTTTATGTATTTTGTAAATGTTTTTTCGTTTTATTCGTTATATCTGATTTATGTAGCTGTAAAAAAAATTACCGGAACCGATTTTAACCGTAAACCGGTGTTTTTCATTGTTTTGTTTACGGCAATTGTTGCTGTTCATTTGTTATTGGCTTTGCTGTTGAGTATTTTAACTGCCTTAATTGTTTATTGATTATGGGACTAAAACCACGAAATAATATCAATATTAAGAATAAAAAAGCTTTTTTCGAGTTCGAAATTATCGAATCCTTTGTTGCCGGGCTTCAGTTACAAGGAACCGAAATAAAATCGATACGTGAAGGAAAAGCAGGTTTGGTCGATTCATATTGCCAATTTTTCAATCACGAGCTGTATGTTAAAAACATGCACATTGCCGAATATTTCTTCGGGTCGCTGAACAATCACGAGTCGAAGCGAGAAAGAAAGCTTTTGTTGCAGCGCCGAGAGTTAAACAAGCTCGAACGAAAAGTGAAAGAAACAGGTCTCACCATAGTGCCTTTGCGTTTGTTTATGACCGACAGGGGCTTGGCTAAAATTGAAATAGGCCTCGCACGTGGTAAGAAAACTTACGACAAACGCGAGACCTTGAAACGAAACGATGCCAAACGCGACATCGATCGTGCAATGAAAGCTTAGTACCTATTCTGCTTTTTTCCTGATAATTGTAATTTTTTCGCTTCCATCTTTCAATGTTTCTTTTTCAAAACTGATAATTTTTTCGTCGTTTAGGTTAAGAGGGCCGTTGTGCATGCCCATGCCACGATTCATTGATTGATGCTGAGGCATATTGTGAAAGTTTTTGTTGTGCTTCATCGTCATTCTGCCTTGTGCTTGTCGTGAATTTCTTCTTCCGGAATACATTCTGCCTTGGCCGGGTTCAAAATTCATATCGGTTTCAATTTCGCGAACAATACCACATGGCGCTTCAAACTTAAAAACCTTCACCGAATCGCCTTCGTTGTTTACTTTGGTTTCCCATTCAATGTTGTTGTTCATCATTCCAAAACCGGCGCCACGCGGAGCATTATCGGGTGCTGAGTACTGACGGCCTCTTTCGAACCTGCCGCGTGGCCCGTAGAACTCCCAAGGAGCATTGTTTGCATACAAAGCAGTGTCGGTGTTGGCTTCATCGTTGCTTTTTACTTCTATACTTTGTAATTTTCGAACTTCGGTTTTTGCTTCACCATTTTCTTGTGCCATTGCAAAAATTCCGCTTAATAAAATGCTTGCTGTTGCTAAAAAAATTTGTGTTTTCATGGTAATAAATTTTAAATGATTAATATTTTCTGCTTTTTGAATCAAACTTAATTACAATGCAAATGTAAGCCCATGTCTGGCTTTCAATGTGTTAATGCTTTCGTAAAAACCGTTAAGGAAAAGTTAAAGTGCTGCAGCGTAAAATAAATATGATTATTTTTGAGCTGTGACGAAGGATAAAGTAAATATTTTGATTGCCCTTATGGTGATAGCACTGGCCGGTATTATTGCCATGCAGCTTTTATGGATGAGAAATGCGGTAAGGGTGCGAAACGAATTGTTCGATCGTAGCGTGAACGAGGCCATGATTGCTACTTCGCAACGCGTTGAAAAATTGCACGAGGTATCAATAATTCGAAATATCTATGGTAACAATGTTCCAATGCCTTTTCAGTTTGATGGAAATTATGAGCCGGGTAGTCGGCCAATGGGTTTTCCTGATTCAATGTATCGTGCCAATCCCAATCGCAGGTCAATGCCTTTCGATTCGGTTTTAATGGCTATGGAAAAACACATCGATCTTAATTTAGAAATTGATTCATTTTATAATCAGCCTGAGCATAAAGGGCGAGTGAGGCATTTCAACAACCGGGCGCCGCGTAGGTACGCTTTTGGCCCCGAGCGATTAAAAAATACTGCCGGAAAAATGTTTTATGAAGTATGGACAAAAGGCTTGGATGCGTTTAGTGATACCACTTTGATAAACAGTGTTTTGCATGATGAATTGGCTGAGCGAAACATTAATTTGCCTTTCTTTGTTGGCATTTCGGCGCCCGACACAGCTTTATTGGTATCGGGTGGTGCCGATTCGCTTAAATTAATCGATTCAGAATATGTTGTGCCCCTTTT
>JAFGAF010000267.1 GCA_016933815.1 Prolixibacteraceae bacterium | reverse complement strand
GGCTTTTATGCTAATAATTCCGCTTTCTTCGGCAACAAGCATTAGGGTTGCTTTGTCGGATTCCACTTCGGCCAGTTCGTCGTTTTTTTCAACAAAAGCGCCATCTTCAACCATCCAGGTTGCTATTTCAACTTCGCTTATCGATTCTCCGGGGCTGGGTATTTTATATTCTTTAATCATATCGATATTGGTTTATAAGCTTAGAGTTTGAATATTTGATCAACAATGGCTTGTTGCCTAAGGTTGTGTTGGCTCATGAGGCCACCTGCAGGGCTTGCGCTTTCCTTGCGTGCAACACCTTGGAGCCCGAATTGTGGAAAATTACGGCTTACAAATGGCCATGCGCCCATGTTTACGGGTTCGTCCTGTACCCAAAGTTTTCGTTGGGCATTTTTGTATTTGTTAATGTATGCTTCCACTTGTTTTTCGGGGAAAGGGTAGAGTTGTTCAACCCGAACAATGGCAATGTCGTTTCGCCCTTCGTTTGTTTTGATATCGTTGATGTGAAAATAAATTTTTCCTGTGGTAAACACAAGGGTTTTAACATCGTCGGCGTTGGCAGTAGCGTCGTCGATGGTTTCGCGGAAGTGGCCGTTAAGCTCTTCGAAATTACTCACCACCTGCGGATGCCTCAATAAACTTTTGGGCGTGAAAATGATAAGTGGTATGCGGTAATTCCACAGCATTTGTCGCCTAAGTGCATGGAACAGATTGGCAGGCGAGGTGAGGTTCATAAGCTGTAAATTGTTGCCCGTTGCTTGTGCAATAAACCTTTCGATGCGAGCACTGGAATGTTCGGGGCCTTGTCCTTCGTATCCGTGGGGAAGGTAAAGGGTTATTCCGTTGTAAAGCCCCCATTTTTCGAGTGCCGAAGTAATGTACTGGTCGATAATTACTTGCGCTACGTTTGAGAAATCGCCAAATTGGGCTTCCCAAATAGTTAATACATTGGGCATTGCCAAAGCGTAACCGTATTCAAAACCCAAAACCCCATATTCCGATAAAGGTGAATTAAACACGTGGATGTGTGGTAATTTTGGATGAATATCGTTGAGTGGGAAGTACTTTTTGCCTGTATCTTCTTCAACAAAAGCGGCATGGCGGTGAGCAAAAGTGCCCCGCTGTGCATCCTGTCCGCTAAGTCGTACAGGGTGCCCGTCTTTGGCCAGACTTCCGTAAGCCAGCAATTCGCACATGGCCCAGTCGAGTCGGTTTTCATCTACCATTTGTTTTCGGTCGTCGACCAGTTTCAACGCTTTGCGGTAAAATTTCTTTTCGGGGGGCATGGTGAGCAAAAGCTTGGCAATTTCCTTCAGCTTTTGTGTTTCAACACCTGTTTTAACCGGTACAAATAAATCGGCTTTGGCAGGGTTGTCGAATGCTTTGTACTCGTTAACCAAAAAGCAATTTATTTTAAGCTTGTCGTCTTTTCGCGATTCTTCAAGTTTTGTGTCCAGCAGGTTTTCAAAATCATCGATCCGCTGTTTAATCTCGCTTTCGTAGCTTACGCCTTCGTTAATCAGTTTTTGGGCATAAACT
>JAFGAF010000266.1 GCA_016933815.1 Prolixibacteraceae bacterium | reverse complement strand
GCCCGAAAAAGGCCGCCAAGCAGGAGGCACCTACCCTAACCTTTTCGATGCACACCCGCCTTTTCAAATCGACGGTAACTTTGGCTGCACGGCCGGCATAGCCGAAATGTTGATGCAAAGCCATGCCGGTGCAATCCACTTGTTACCCGCCTTGCCCGACGAATGGACCAATGGCGAAATTACCGGACTGCGCGCTTACGGTGGTTTCGAAGTGAGCATCAAATGGGAAAACAACCTGGTTCAAAAAATAGAAATTAAATCGAATTTAGGCGGAAACTTACGAATCAGAACACCCAACACGCTCATTATTGATGGTGGCAACGAACCTGCTCAAGCAGTTGGCATCAATATCAATCCATTCTTCGACGAACCTAAAGTTAAGGAACCATTAATCTCGGCATCGGCAAACATACAGGCTGTAAGCATTAATGAAACAACAGTTTACGATATACCAACAAAAGCTGGTGAAGTTTATATATTTAAATATCAAAGCAACAATTAAAAACCAAAAACGAATCTAAGTTCGGAATATATCAGAACTATTGCTTATGTTTGCAAATGACATAACTAAAAATTAATTTTCACCAATACTACTTAAATATTAAATTTATAAAAAGCTGCACAAAACTTTTTTAATTAAACAACCCTTAATAAATTAAGATTATGAAAAAATTATTTAATGAAATGAAAGTTTATCTAATAACACTTTCTTTGATAATTCCTTTTATCGTATTAAATCATAATATGTCATATGGAAATAATATATTAAATGTATCTGTTGATAGTCAGGGATCAAATCTGGGTCCACAAAAAAGTGAAAATGATTTCGTTATTGAGGTAAGTATTGTTGCATATAACGATAGTATATCGTACAGCTTTGATGGCTTTTATTCAGATGGTATAAAAGTAAGTGGGATTGATGTAATAGAAAATAAAATTCCTGGAGGAACTGTATCTGGTAATGTTCCAGAATATCGTATAACAGGTAATATTACTTTTAAAATGCCGTATGACTATCTAAATATCTTGAATGATTATAATTTAAGTGTTGGATATACATATAGAAATGTTCTTAGAAATGAGATTACGGAACATTTGGTTTTGTCAAATACTTTTATAATTAATATTGATGACAACCCACCAAGTATTCCTACTATTCATAGTAACAAAACTGTTATATCACCTGATGAAAGCTTTTTATGCAAATGGATTCCGTGTTCAGATATAGATGATAATGAAGTTAGCTATGAGGTTATTTTATACAACGATAATAATGAATCTATTTACCCTTTTACAGTTCCATACTATCGCTTAAAACCGGAGGAATTTTTTTACGACTTGGATATTAGCTATGATTTTGAATCCTGTAAAACTTACAGTGTAGTAGTTGCATCTGTAGATGACTCTGGTAACAAAGCTTTTTCAGATCCATTTGTTTTCTATACAACTGAAATTGATAAAAATATTCCAGTTGTTCAAATTAAGAACAATAGTACAAATCAAATAATAGTTCAAAATAACGGCTTCTGTTACATACCTCCAAGTGATAACTTTGAAGCAAGAATATTAAACTATGACAGCAAATATAATTACTCTTTTAGTTACCCAAATAATGTAATTCAACCACATTATGGTGGTAATAATTATAGAGCATTTCATTCAATTGCATCCGGACCTGCCTATATTAATGTGAGTAAAACTGGATGCAACTATACAAATGAAACAACTAAAAGCATTTTCATTCAATATGATGTGGAACTATCTTCACCTGTTATTGGAGGTTATATAACTCCTCATTTTACAGATGATGCACATGAGTACACAATTCAAAATATTGATGAGATTGATGCCTATTATTTTGAATGGGAAGTATATAATCAGGCTAATATATTAGTATATACGACAGGTGCTCCCCAATATGGCTTGACCTCTTTATATTTATATTTACCACATGAAGGCAACTACATAATTAGAGTGAGGGCATGGGATTATTCCGTAGTTAATTCCAGTGAATGGGGAACTTTAGCAATTCCTGTTTATAATAGAAACTAATTAAGTCACATAAGTATTTTATAGTTTTGTGCAGCTTTTAACTACTATATAATCTTAGCGCGAATACAATTATTATAATTCTAACTTACAATACATTAGATTCTTATTTTACGATAATTTTTTGTTACTGAAGGTTACGACGATTGGTACTGGTTCAATTTTTACAATAACCCAATTGTTAACGTTATTGTAATGGATCCAACCGTACCTGCTTACGATGAAACAGGCAAATGGTCGGTTTCGAACTTTGGGTTAACTAACCCGATGGTTGGCCCCGATATGAAAGATAAAGTGAACAAACATAATAACTTT
Source organism: Prolixibacteraceae bacterium (assembly GCA_016933815.1). Lineage (GTDB taxonomy): Bacteria > Bacteroidota > Bacteroidia > Bacteroidales > Prolixibacteraceae > Roseimarinus. The sequence goes on along the minus strand of JAFGAF010000266.1, from coordinate 5,149 downwards.
GAAGGTAATTTTGGGGTGAAAATCACCTTATTAAAAGGACTCGATTTTCAAAGTCGCATCACTGCTAAGCTCAGGTTCAGGGATTCGAAAGAATACCAAGGTATTTACGAAGCATCGGCTACCGATTACAATACCCAGGACAAGTTAATCCAAAACATGGATAAAAGACAATCCTATAACTTCCAAAACTACATCAGCTACAACACTACCATTGCCAATGCTCACAATATTTCGGCCATGGTGGGTATGGAAGCTGGTAAATGGCTAGAATACGATATTGCCGGTACCCGTGTCGATATGCCAAGTACCGATCCAAATATGTTGTACTTCTCGAAATCAACAAACAGCGAAGCAGCCATTCAACATGTTACCGGTACAGGTAACATTGGTGCCCACCAAGGCTACTTTGGCCGTTTGAACTACGACTACAAAGGCCGCTACCTTTTAACAGTTAACGTTCGTCGCGACGGTGCAAGCAATTTTGGCCCTGCTAACCGTTGGGGTACTTTCCCTTCATTCTCGGTTGGTTGGAAATTTGCTGAAGAAGAATTCATGAAAAACCTTGCATTCATTTCAACCGGTAAAATCCGTTACGGATACGGACAAACAGGAGCCAACGCGCGTGGTGGTTTCCCTTACCTTGCAACAGTAGTAACCCGTCCTGAATTCCGTTATACTTTCGATGGTTTAGCTACCCAAGTAGGTACAGCTCCTAACCAAATTGCCAACCCTGCATTGCGCTGGGAATCGGTTAACATGTCGAACCTTGGTTTGGATATGACTTTCTTCGATAACCGGGTATCACTTACTGCCGACGTGTTCAACAAAGTGAACGACGGTATGATTATGCAAAAAGAAGTTAGTGCCATTGCCGGAACTTTTAATGGCGATAACCCCGAGGTGAACTTTGGCAGCATCAGCAACAAAGGTTTCGAAGTTACTTTAGGTGGTCGTAAAAGCAAGGGCGATTTAACCGGATCAATCGATCTGAACTTTGCCAGTGTTCGTAACGAGGTGCTTTCTTTGGCTGATGATTCACTCAGAAGAGGTGCTGTACACAACATAACCCCAACTAACTTAACCCGCATCGGTTCACCGGTTGCCCAATTCTGGGGTTTCGAAATTGAACGCATGTTTACTGCCGACGATAACGTAATCAAGAAAGGTAAACGCATAATTGTAACTAACCAGCCATACACAATAAATGCAGTTGGCGATACCATTTATGCCCAAAATACTGCTGGCCCCGGCGATGCGAAATACAAGGACGTTAATAACGATGGTAAAATCAACGATTTAGACAAAGTAATTTTGGGTAGCCCGCTGCCAAAACTCACTTTTGGCTTCTCTGTTAACCTTCAATACAAAGGTTTCGACTTTCAGGCTTTCTTCAACGGAACCTACGGAAACAAAATCATGAACGGTAGCAAACAGTACTTATACAACCCGGTAGGTTACCAAAACCGCGGTAAAGCTTTTGCCGACAGGTATGTTTATGAAGACATTGTTAAACTCGATGCCGATGGCAACGAAGTTGTTGTTGTTCCTAAAAACCACGACACCGAAATGTATGCCATGAGAGCAGAAACCTATACCAAAATGTCGTCGTTCTTTGTCGAAGATGGTTCTTTCCTTCGTCTTCGTAATGTAGTGTTGGGTTATACCGTTCCTAAAACAATTACTTCTAAAATTGGTGTTGAAAAATTAAGAGTTTATGCAGGTGGTCGTAACTTGCTTACGTTTACCAAATATACCGGATTAAACCCTGAAATTGGCGGTAATAATATCCTCGAAATGGGTGTTGATATAGGTTTGTACCCTGTTACCAAAATGGTTTATTTTGGTGCCAACATAGTTTTTTAAGACCCCAATAATTTAGTTAACGAAAAAATTGTATCATTATGAATAAAAGAATTTTGAAATATATGTCGTTCCTGTTGCTCGGGATAACTTCATTTGGTTGCAGCTCCGACTTTCTGGAGATAACTCCTCAGGCAGCAGAAAACAGTGCGTCGTTCTATCTTACTCAAGAACATGCCGACCAGGCCATTACAGCAGCTTATGCCTATTTTAACTACATTGCAGTTTGGGATGTTGGTATTATGCAACGTTTGGGTGATATTCCATCGGACGATGCCGAGGCTGGAGGAGATAATATTGGGGACGTGCCCGAATTACAAGATTTTGGCCGTTTAACTCCCTTAACCACTAACGGGGTTTATACCGAAGTGTTTGGGACCTTGTATCGTTCAATTTTATATAGCAACATAGCTATAGAGGAACTTCCAAGTATTAAAGAAACCGATCCGAATGCCGATGCTGTTTTAATCAATCGCAGGGTGGCCGAGGCAAAATTTGTTCGTGCCATTAACTACGCTTACCTGACCATGATTTTTGGCGGTGTGCCCTTTGTTGATCATGTTTTGGGCGGCGACGAATACGAACCACCACGCGCTGAGATCAAGCAAATTTACGATTTCATTGAAACAGACCTTAAAGAAGCCATTGAAGTATTGCCCGAACGCAGTGGTTGGGGTGCTGAAGTTGGCCGTGCCAGCAAAGGCGCTGCTAAAGCATTGCTTGGTCGCACTTTATTGTTCGAATCGTCGTATGCCAAAAACTATGGTGGCAAAGACCCCCGTTTCGACGGAATGGAAGAACGTTGGGCCGAATCGTTAAAATACTCCGAAGAAGTGATCAATTCGGGTGAATACGAATTGGTGGGTATTAATGGCGAAACATTCGAAAGCTGGAGAGGCCCCGAAACCAATGGTTACCGCTATATTTTCACATCGGATGGCGACAATACCAAAGAAGGTGTATTTGAGATTCAATGTATCCAGGAAGGCTTAGGATGGTCGGCTGCACGTGGAAATGCTTTGGCACAATGGAGTGCTTCACGTTATTTCCTCGACCCCGAAAAAGACATGTTGCAAACAACTACAGGCATGTGGGGCTTTGGTGTTCCTACCCAGGACCTTTGGGATGCCTTTGAAGATGGCGACCCACGCCGCGATGCATCAATGGTTCGCGAAGGTGGCGACGATTTAATGCAAACATCGAATGGCCGTTGGGTACCCTACTCGTTCGACAAGTGCATTACCAAAATATACCCAACCAAATGGGAAGCTTCATCGGCCGAATTTAAAGATGCAGGTGCTCCATGGCATGGTGCCCCTCAAAACATTCGTTTGATCCGTATCTCTGAAGTTTATTTGAATGCTGCCGAAGCCGCTTTTATGCTTGGCCAAACCGACAAAGCACTTGATTATGTGAACAAAGTACGCGAACGTGCCCGCATGTGCGGAACAACCGGTGTGCCTGCTGCTTTAACCAGCATTACCATGGATGATATTATGAACGAACGCAGGATAGAATTCTCTTCGGAAGGTAAGCGCTTTTACGACATTGTTCGTTGGGGCATTGCCGACGATTTGCTCAACGCCAAACCAACTATCGACGGGTTCCCAAGGGAATTTGTAGTTGGCAAACACGAATTCCATCCAGTACCACAACGCGAGGTAACGCTTACAAACGGACAAACCGAGCAGTACGAAGGCTGGTAACAACTGACTTAAAAAATATCTGCGATTGATCTTTTTTTAAATCGAGTTCAATTTAGGTATGTTAGATAATTAGTTAGAATTACAAAAACGAAACAGGGCAGCTCCTTTGGGGTTGCCCTTTTCTATGCTTTAAAAAAAGGAAAGTGGCCACCGTAATGATCTCATTATGGGCAGCCACTTAGCAACAATTGAGGAAAACAAATATTGTAATGTGCTATTTTCTAAAAATATCGGGGCGATAAAATCCGCCGGTTTTTATACGCAAAATCGTAACTGATGTATATTTCGTGTGTACCTTTGTTGTAACTTTTTAAACGCGAATTATTCAAATCGTACGAATAACCAATGTGTAACTGATCATCGACCCTCACCTTAACAAAACCGATCAAAGCATCGGTCACACGATACGAAACGCCCACCCAAAAGCGCTCGTACATTATGGCCGCCATATTGGCCTCAACCGAAACAGGAGCGCCGTTCACAAAGCGAGCAAAAACACTGGGTTTAATCCGCAAAACATTTTCATAAATAGTAAACAAGAAACCAGTTGTTAAAAAATAATGTCTTTCTTCGCGGCCAATCCACTCCGTGGTATTCTCTTTGTCCTTAATGCTGTTACGCACAAGTTTTGGCACCGAAAAACCTAAAAAGTAATTTTTGGTGTAATACATGAGACCAACGCCAAAATTGGGCAATAATTTTTTATAGCCGGGGTACATTATCAAATGGGGATCGTATTCGTTGCTCCGCAGGTTTAACAAGTCGATATCGCAGTAATTAAAGCCTCCCTTTAAGCCCAACGACAGGTTGTGATTTTGCGACAACCTTAAGTGCCGGGCATAATCGAAATAGAGGCCTGTTTGATGCATGGGGCCAATTTGATCGTCGATTAATGTTAGCCCTAAACCAATTTCGTATTCTTTAAATGGCGAATTAATTGATATTGTTGTAGTTGTAGGGCTCCAGTCGATACCCAACCATTGTTTACGAAAAATACCGTTCACATTAATGTTTCCACTACTGCCGGCATAAGCAGGATTTATAATACCCGGATTGCTCATGTACTGGGTAAACATGGGTTCTTGTTGGGCCCGGGCAGGTAATGTGGCCAAAAAGCTCAGCAATAACAATCCAAGTATGAGTTTAAATTCCTGCATTTTTTCTTAGCTATCGTTCGAGGAATACCCCCTCTTGTTTATATCTTTTTTCGGTATAATGTAAAATGTAATAATAAACACCAACAGGCAACATGTTATCACCAACATGGTTTTTCACATTTGCATAGCCGTCCCAGTTGTTTTCGTAGTTCTGCTTTTCGTAAACCAAGTTACCCCAGCGGTTATAAATGCTTATGTGATTATTCGGATAATTCTCGAGCCCTTTAATTTCAAAATAATCGTTGTACCCGTCGTTGTTGGGGGTAAACACCTGAGGAGGTAAAATAATTTCAACCACATGAACCACAACAGTAGCGGTATCGCAAAAGCCGGTGCTGTCGCAAATCATGTACTGAAAAAAATCATCACCCATAAAATCGGCTTCGGGAACATAATCGACACCAAAATTGCTATTGTTAACAAAAG
>JAFGAF010000265.1 GCA_016933815.1 Prolixibacteraceae bacterium | reverse complement strand
TTCAATACCGCCATTTCGCAAATGATGATTTTTACCAACCATTGCTACAAGGTGAAACAAGTTACACGCGAAACTGCCGAGACATTTGCAAAAGTTTTAGCACCATACGCACCACACCTTGCCGAAGAACTGTGGCAAATTTACGGCAATAATACTGCAATTTGCCAACAAAATTGGCCGGTATTCAACAATGAATACCTGATTGAAGACAGCTTCGAATACCCGGTATCGTTCAACGGTAAAATGCGATTTAAGCTCGAACTACCCAGCAACATGGCTGTGCCCGAAATCGAAAAGGCAGCTCTCGGACACGAGATGGCTACCAAATGGATTGAAGGAAAGCAAATTGTAAAAATAATTGTTGTACCGAAGAAGATCATCAATGTTGTAGTAAAATAAAATATTGCAACATTTTAAACAGAATAAAACCTGCAAACCATTTATTTCACCAAAATGCGTTCGTAGGTTCTTTTTCCGTCGCCACCGGCAGTAAACTTATTAAATTCTTTTTTTAATACCGACATTTCGTAGGCTAATGTAATACGTACACCATAGTTAAAACGTTTACCTGCCGACGAAAGCATTAACTGTTCGTTGGCTACACGCTCGTTCGGAAAAGTATTAAGCAGACCATAAAAATACGATGCTTTGATATTGATAAAACTACGATGGCTAAACGAAAAAGTAGGAATGCGCATACCCACTCCGGCTTCGATACCTGCATCGAAAGGAGATATATTATGCTCGTTCAAATCTTGCTGAAGCATATCGGCAACCATTTCGCCGCCAATATTATATGAGACATACGGACCTGCAAATAAAACAAACTGCGGAGGTTTAACCCTCGGCTTAGCTTTGATGTAGATATCGAACTCAACAGGAATATAAACATTGATATCATTCGATTTCAGGCGATAATTATTGTTATGGGGAAAATAAGCTCCCGTTTCGCGATAAGTTACATTACCTGCCACCGACCAATTCCGCTCGTACTGCCACCTGATGGCCATTCCAAAAGCCTTTCGAAAAATATGATCCGAAACAGCATTGTCGAACCCGGTACCGTTAAACCCCACTTTAGGTAATATTGCCGATCCGTTCAGTTCAAAAAAACAGGTTTGTTCGGTAAACGGCTGCTTCGAAACCCCAAAGGGACTTTGCGCCATTAAGCCAAATACTGAAAGCAATAAAAGAAATATGGTTATCGATAGTTTCACTGTTAGTTTTTTTTTACCGTTAAGGAAATACAAAATAAATACATTTTGCAAAACTTCAACCATACAATTTATATTTTATAAAGAAACATAAGCTGAAATGCGGCCAAAAGCCACACAAAATCACTGATTAAAATCATTTGCAAAACCTTTGATTATAACGTCATTCGCGGCCAAATAATAAGCCTTAAACGGCACGTGTTTTAGATAAAATGAAATTTATAAAAACATTAAGATGAAAATCGAATTTCGAACCATAAAAAGCTGGGCCATAATGTTTATCGGCTCAATGTTATTTTCGCTGGGCTGGACAGTTTTTCTGATTCCGGCAGATATAAATGGTGGCGGAATAAGCGGAGTTGGGGCTTTAGTTTACAACCTTACGGGTATTCCGGCAGGTGTAATTTATCTGGCTGTTAACGCTGTGTTGGTTGTTATTGCAATAATTAAACTGGGTGCAAACTTTGGTGCAAAAACCATTGTTAACATGTTGCTTATTTCGGCAATGCTCACTTTCTTTCAAAACATGTTTAGCGAACCGCTTATCGACGATAAATTTTTGTCGGCAGTATTAGGCGGCATTGCCGGCGGCTTAGGCTTGGGCTTGGTTTTTAGTCAGGGCGGAACAACAGGCGGAACCGACATTATTGCCTCGTTGGTGATGAAATACCGCCGAATTAGCCCGGGCAGGGTAATCATGTATTGCGATGTGATCATCATTTCAATGTCGTGGTTTGTTTTTCATTCGGCCGAAATATTGGTATATGGGTATGTTTCGATGTGGGTGGTATCGTACACCCTCGATGCCTTCCTGAACGGAGCCAACCAATCGGCACAAATCTTCATATTTTCGGAAAAATGGGAAGCCATTCGCGATGCAATTATGCACGACAACCACCGCGGTGTTACCTTGATGGATGCTACGGGAGGCTATACCAATAAACCGGTAAAACTGGTAATGACCGTAGTACGAAAAAGGGAAACCAGTGCAGTATTCAGCCGCATTATGGCCATCGACCCAAAAGCATTTATTACAATGGGCAGCGTAATGGGGGTATATGGCGAAGGATTTGATGAAATGAAAGCATAATCCTCATAAAAAATGGGTGCCCTTGTATTCAGGAGCACCCATTTTATATTTCATTTCATTTATTACAATGAATCGCCAAAATCGGCTTTAAACTTGGCAATCAGTTTTTCGGGCCAATTCGATGTAGGAGCCAGTCGGCCCATGAAGAAACGCAACACTTTGGGCTCTTCGATAAACTTGAGGCCGCCAATCAACTCCCTGTTATCATACAGCCATTTCACCCTGTCAATGAGGAACATGGTTTGCGAAAGTGTAAATACCCTGCGCGGGAAAGCCAAACGCAAAAGTTCAACATCGGCCAAAATGTCATTCCCGTTTTCATCGCGAACACTCGAAATGGTGCCACGCTCCATGCCACGGCAACCCGAAACAATGTACAAAGCCGAAGCTAAAGCACCAGCAGGATATTCGCTTTGCGGTACGTGAGGCAAAAAGCCCATGGCATCGATATGACAGCCCAAAGCTCCAGGAGGTGTAATAACCGGAATACCAACATTATCGAGCTGCGTAACAGCATAATTGATAAACGAAGGCGATTGGCTGATAACTGTTTCGTCGGTTGTTTCAATTAAACCCACTGCCATGGCTTCAATTTCGCGAACCGACATACCGCCATAGGTCATAAAACCCTCGTACAGCACCACCAAATCGCGCATTTTAAGCATCAGTTCTTTGCTGTTGGTGCAAATACCGCCACCACGTGTCGAGCTTACTTTACGGCTCGAGAAATACACAATGTCGGCAAAGCTGCACATCAGCAATAAAATATCTTTAATGGGTGTGTCTTTGAATTCTTCTTCGCGTTGTTTAATGAAGTAAGCATTTTCGCCAATCAAACTGGCATCGAGCACAAACATAATTCCATGCTTATCGGCAACAGCTTTTACATCGCGCATGTTTTGAATAGAGAAAGGCTGACCACCAATCAGGTTGGTTGATGCTTCCATGCGAACGAAAGCCACATTTTTGGCACCGTACTCTTCAATCACTTTGTTCAGCTTGTCGATATCGATATTGCCCTTAAAGGGGTGACTACTTTTAATTTCAAGTGCATGATCGGCATAAATTTCCAAAATTTTACCGCCGTTAATCTCCATGTGTTCTTTGGTGGTGGTAAAATGGTAGTTCATTGGTATAACATCGCCTTTTTTGATGAAAGCCTGCGAGATAATGTTTTCGGCAGCCCTGCCCTGGTGTACGGGCAACACGTAATGTTTGCCAAAAACTTCGCGTAAGGCTTCTTCCATGCGGTAAAAGCTTTGCGAACCGGCATAAGCATCGTCGGCACGCAACATCGACGAAATTTGGTTATCGCTCATGGCATTGGTACCCGAGTCGGTAAGCATGTCGAGGAAAATGTCCTTGGTATTCAGTAAAAAGGTATTGTAACCACCTTCTTCAATGGCCTGTGCCCTCTCATCGATGGGCTTTAAATTTAGTTTTTGAACCATTCGCACTTTGTGCAGTTCAACAGGAATGTTTTCGCCATACATGAATTTAATGGCATTTGAATCGTTTTGTTTCATAATAAATCTGGTTTTGTATTTTATTTGCCCTTAAAAATAGTATTTTTTTTAAAGTATGTTTTAAAATGAAAGCAAAACAATGTTTTTTCTTTCAAAAAATAAAAAACACAG
>JAFGAF010000264.1 GCA_016933815.1 Prolixibacteraceae bacterium | reverse complement strand
TGCAAAATTGAAATATATAACCTGATTGTTTTCGTAAAGCATTATCAGATTGTCGTTGCTTGCATAGGCTAACTTTGAAAAAGTACCCCTGTCACTTGGGTTTCCAATTACGGTTGCAGGGCGAACTAAACCGTACTCAATTCCGGCTTCTTGTTGCCATTGTAATGATGAAGGGTCGAATGAATAAATGTAACGTGTATCGGTGTTGTTGATATCAAGGAATGTTTCGGCAGGTGTTAAGTAAATTTTGTTTTCATAGGCAACCATACGGGTTCTTGTATAAGTTCCGTAATAATCGGGTTTTGGGGCAATGTTTCTAAACGTTTCGGTATTTAAGTCGAATTCAATAAGTGAATTAATTCCTGCTGCAAAAATATAAACCTTGTTATTAATTTGTGCCCACGAAAAATCGGGTTCATTTGAACTATCACCATGTAACGATTGAAAAAGTATGTTTTGGGTTGGATCCCAATCGGGTGTGCCGCTTGGAATAAATGTTGGCAAAACAGACCATTCGCGTGTTTCTATATTGAAGACATAGTTGTCGCGGTTGTTCAAGTCGTTGCGTTTGCCAAAAAGGAAGTAAAGCTTGTTATTGTGGTGGGCTTGTACATGAAAGCCAATTTTTACAGGCAGTGCAGGCCTTATGGTTTGAATAATATTTCCCGAATTTACCACTTCAATTTTAGCTTTAGCAGGCAGCGATTCGCCGCAATCGTTAAATGCCGTACTTTCAACGGTGCTTTGAATATTGCCTTTACCAATTTCGTCATCGGTAATTAATGGGTAAAGGGTGATGTTCATGGTGCGCATATCGTTGTATGAGCCACCGTAGTTTCTGATGTACGGAAAGGTTGTCTCATTTTCAAGTGCTTCATCAGTTTGTTCATCAAAAAAAATATCCGATGAAATTTTCCACCTGATGTCCAAATCTCTGTAGCTTGGTCCCAAGTCCATCGAATAGCCAATGCCTACTGCCTGTCCGGGGAAAACTTTAAAAAAACCCTCTTCTCCACAACTGCCGTAAGGGTTTGAAAGTATTGCACCTTCGGGAATAATTGGTTGTGCATCGTTGCAATCTTGATTGCCAAAACGAATACATGAACTGAAGCTAAGCGCAACAAATGCCGAAAGAATTGCTATTGTTCTCATAGGTAAAATGGCTGAATTAATACTTTAATGTCTTTTTTTTGTTTTTGAAACAATTTTTTAAAAGACTTGGTTCAAGCCAAAATCCTATTTCTATATTTTTGGTGTGGTTTTTTAGTTTATTACAGGCAATTGATCAATGTTTCTTATTTCGACACTTTTAATAAAAAGCTCGGCACCTTCGCTTTGTATTTGAATTTTGCCTGAACTCAAAGCTTCAATTTTTTCGTCGATGTAAATGCCGGTTTTGTTGTTTTGCATAACAATTTGCCCGTTTACTACATGTATGGCTGTATTGCCCAAACAGTATAAGTCGAGGGTATTCCATTGGCCAAGTGGTTTTTCGTGGTCGGTCGATTTTTTGATTGAACTTCCGGCAGCATGCTGTCCAAATTGAACAGGTTTCGCATTGGTGTCGAAGAAATAAGTATCGCCTTCGTTTCGGGCATTTGTTTCACATGTTGTATTGAGCATCAAATAAGTGTCGCCCAAGTTTTGGTGCATCATCTGGAATTCGATATTGGCCATCCAAACACCAAAGGCAGCGCCAAAATCGCCAAAACTATGGTAAAGCAAGCCACTGTTTCGTTTAGAACTAACCTGTTCGCCCCAGCGAAAAACCAAGCGCAGGTGGTAGTTTTCGAACGATTGTTTTGTGGCCAATGATCCGTTTACTTCGCCCGAAATGCGAATAAGTTGTTCTCCATTTACGTTCACCACCGAAAAAATATCGGTAGCATTAAATTGGTTTTGATTGCCAATAAACAAGTCCCAATTGTTAAGGTTTTCGCCATTGAATAGTTGCTCAAAATTTTGTTCGGTTTTACACGAAGCACTAAGCAAAACAATTATGGCTATAATTAATAGGTTTTTAATTCTGTTCATGATGTTCATTTTTTTGTGTTGTGTTTACTGGAAATAAAAAAGGTTACCGATTAATAACCGATAACCTTATAATATGTTTTATAAATAATTGATTAATGGGAAATTATTTGCGTTTCCTTGGTATTGTCGCGTGACGAAAGGTAGGTTTCAACGTGGCGATCGCGTTTGGCGGCATAAATATCGGCAATTGTAAGAATGATGCCTGTTTCTTCAACGTTTCCAAAAACATCATTTAACGCGGTGCCAAAAGTTTTCATGGTAGGCGAGAGGTTCATGTAAGCATTAACAAGCGGAGGGATATTTTCGCCCAATTCGCGTACTTTTTTCGATAAGGTTTTATAGTCGTCAGCAAAGTTACTGCCGCTATAATATTGATCTATTCCTGCAAAATCATAAGCAAGGTTGAAGTTTTGCTTCGGAAATACAAGCTTATCTTTGTCGTTAAAATACATGTTAAGGAAATAAAGAATGTGGTTACGAGCTTCGACATTAAAGTGTGTGTACATGGTAACTTTTCCGAAAAAGTATTTCATTTCGGGATGATCGACAGTAAGCGCGCCGAGTCCGTCCCAAAGGTTATCGAGGGCAAAAAGCGCCTTGGCACCAGCTTTGCTCGATTGGTATTCGGGTTGCACAAACGAACGCCCCAGCTCAATGGTTTGTGGTAGATAATCTTGAATGAATTTTTGCGAAAAGTGAAACATGCGAGCTGTTGCCAAATTTGGTTCGCCTTCGGCATTGTATCCCAGTTGATTACATAAGATGTAACGGTAGCCACCAAGAATTTCTTTTGCATCGGGATCCCAAACTATTAATTGTTTGTATGGCACTTCGGCTGTGTCGTATTTGTCAATATCGGTTTCTTTGCCGGTGCCACCGCCGGCCTGCCTGAACGTGATTTCGCGTAAGCGACCAATTTCTTCCATAATATGGGGCGAATCGGCAGCCGTAACGATGTATATTTTATTCCCACCTTTATTGGTGTCTCTCATAAATTTTTCGGGAGTAAGTTCAGCCTCAATTAAATGAGTTGGTATTTTGGAAACAATTTCCTTCATAAGATTAAAAATTTTAGTATTACAAAATTAATCGTTTTGCAATGAATATGAAAATGTTAATGTATGTTGCCTAATTTGTAAATAATGCTTTTAACGTAACTTGCCCATTGCAAATGCCTTTTGCTTTTGTCGAAAGTAGTGTAGGGTATAGGTTTTCCAATATGTATGGTGAATTTTTTTCCACGTTGTTTAAACATTTCATCGACCAAAAAAATCATTTCGAAATTGAATTTTATACCCAAAAACTTGCGAATACGAGCCAAATTATAAAAACGGTTCGAGTTTGTGCCAAAAAAATGAATGGGTAAAATGTCGATTTTATGCTTTATTGATTTTTGAATAAAGTGTTTTTGCCATGTGAGATCGACAATTTCGCCATTTACTTTGCGTGAGCATAACCCGGCCGGGAAAATAACTACATTGTCGTTGTTGTTGTAAAGTTTATCAACTTCGCTTACAGCATTGCGAGCCTGACCGCCTATTTTGTTAATTGGAATAAAAATTTTGCGCAAAGGTTTTACGGCCATAATGAAATCGTTGGCCAAGGCCCTTGATGAGCCGGTTTCTTCCATCAGTACTTTAATCAATATTACCCCGTCGAGCCCTCCAAGCGGATGGTTCGAAGCAGCAATAAACCGTCTGTCTTTGGGAATGTTCTCTTTTCCATGAACTTCGTAATCAATTCCTAAAAACTTAACAGCTTCGTTTAAAAAAGGTATGGGTTCGAGGTTGTGAGTTGTAGTCAAAAACTCGTTAATTTCGTTTAAATGCAAAATTTTTGTGAGCCAACGATAAACAAATGCCGGAATACGTTTGTATCCGTTAGGGCTTTTTTCTTTTACAACCTCTATTATATCAATGGGATGAAATGATTCCTCTGTTTTTTCCCCTACCATTTTGTGTATTTTTAAAAGCGCCGAAAAATAGTAATTTTTTCATTTAAAAAACAAATTGGTCAACATTAGTTATTTGGGTTAACAGATAACCATGCTGTAAATTAATAAGTTGTATTCTGAAAATTTGGATAAAAAAACCTTTTTTTGTGATTGATAAATATGGATACCTTTTATCGTTTTTGTTTCTTATTTTTGAAATATAATTTTAGCAGGCTTTTAATTGATAAAGTTTTATGACCTTGAACCTTGATAATATAATGCTTTTGGGCTCAATGCTTGTTGTTGTAAGTGTTGTGTTGACTAAAACAACAGTTCGGTTTGGAGTACCTTTATTGTTATTATTTTTGATTTTGGGTATGATTGCTGGTGTTGATGGTCCGGGAGGTATTCATTTCGATAATCCAGAGGTCGCTCAGTTTATAGGTTCCTTTTCGCTAAGCTTTATTCTTTTCTCGGGTGGTTTGGATACACGATATTCCGATGTGAAAAAAGTAATGTTTCCGGGTGTAATCCTTTCTACCTTAGGTGTAATGCTTACATGTTTTACAATAGGAATATTCGTTTGGTTGCTTACTGATTTTTCATTACTCGAAGGATTGTTGCTTGGTGCAATAGTATCTTCGACTGATGCTGCTGCTGTATTCTCAATATTACGATCAAAAGGACTTAAATTGAAAGGCAATCTGCGACAGGTGCTTGAGCTCGAAAGTGGTAGCAACGACCCGATGGCTTATTTTTTAACCATTGTTTTCATGTTTTTAATTAGCAATCCTGAGAAAGGTTTTTGGGGCATTTTGGGAATATTTTTGCAGCAAATGTTGGTTGGGGCATTGGTAGGTTTATTGGCCGGAAAGGGTATGCAAATTATGCTCAACTGGATAAAACTTGAAGTGAGCGGCTTGTATTCGGTGTTGTTAATTGGAATGGTTTTGCTAACTTTTTCAGGTACAACTTTTTTGGGAGGAAATGCTTTTTTGTCGGTTTATATTTCGGCTCTTGTGTTAGGTAATAACGACTTTATCCATAAACGAAGCCTGACTAAACATTTTGACGGGGTAGCATGGCTAATGCAAGTGGTGCTCTTTTTAACGCTTGGCCTGCAGGTTTCTCCTTCGGAAGTTTTACCTCATTTTGGCACCGGTTTGCTAATTTCGATTTTTTTGATTTTGATAGCCAGACCATTAAGCGTATTCTTGGTTTTAGCTCCATTTAAAGTTCGTTTGCGTAGCAGGGTGTTTTTGTCGTGGGTTGGACTAAGAGGAGCTGTGCCAATCGTTTTTGCAATGATTCCGCTCACGCAAAATATCGATAAAGCCGATGTAATATTTAATTTGGTATTTTTTATAACAGTTACATCAGTAATTATTCAAGGCACATCGATTCCATTTGTAGCAAAGTTGCTGCGTTTATCTCGCCCCGAACGTACAATTCATAAAGGAATCATCAATAAAGAGATTGACGAAAAGGCACGCTCAATGATGGCGGAAATAACCATCTCAAAGCATCATGGTTGTATCGGCAAATCGTTGGTTGAATTAAATTTACCACAAAATGTGTTGGTAGTAATGGTGAAACGACGCGATGGTACTTACTTCATACCCGACGGGTCAACTACCTTACTCGAAAACGATAGGGTACTGATTATTGCCGACCATCGCGACGGAATCGAACTGTTTAATAATTGCCTTAAATAGAACTACTTTTGCCTGTATTTGAGCATTGTTGTAACACAGTTAATTGTATGTTAAGACAAAATCACAATTTATGGCAATTCCATTATGTTTTCTGTTATTTTATTACTTTTGGTGCCGGTTTTTTTGCTTGAATTAAAACTCTTGCGTTTCCATTTTTCGTATTTTTGTGTCGATTCATATTCGCACCCGACTAATGAAATGCAAAAAATTACAATGAATTCAAGTTTATGTAAATGAATTAATTAAGTCCTTAATAATTTAAAACTAGAAATTATGCATATCTACAAAGTACATGGTAGAGAAATCATCGACTCGCGTGGTAACCCAACTGTCGAAGTTGAAATTACCCTCGAAAGTGGCATCAAAGGTGTAGCTGCTGTTCCATCGGGAGCTTCAACAGGTGAAAACGAAGCACTTGAGTTGCGCGATGGCGATAAAGGCCGTTACCTTGGAAAAGGTGTATTGAAAGCTGTTGAGAATGTAAATACCAAAATTGGCCCTGCAATTGAAGGCATGAGTGCTTTGGATCAAGTGGGAATCGATAAAGCAATGTTGGCCCTCGACGGAACCAAAACCAAAAGCAACCTCGGAGCAAACGCAATTTTAGGCGTATCGCTGGCTGTTGCAAAAGCTGCAGCAAACTATCTCGAAATGCCTCTTTACCGTTACATTGGCGGTACCAACGCAAAAACATTGCCCGTACCAATGATGAACATCATTAACGGCGGTTCGCACTCCGATGCTCCTATTGCATTCCAAGAGTTTATGATCCGTCCGGTTGGTGCTCCTTCGTTCCGCGAAGGTTTGCGCATGGGTGCCGAGGTTTTCCATAACCTTAAAAAAGTATTGCACGATCGTAACCTCAGCACTGCTGTTGGCGACGAAGGTGGTTTTGCTCCTGCTTTAAACGGAACCGAAGATGC
Source organism: Prolixibacteraceae bacterium (assembly GCA_016933815.1). Taxonomy (GTDB): domain Bacteria; phylum Bacteroidota; class Bacteroidia; order Bacteroidales; family Prolixibacteraceae; genus Roseimarinus. Next base: position 10,942 of record JAFGAF010000264.1, on the reverse strand, counting down.
TCTCGAAAGCATTATTCAAGCAATTGAAAAGGCTGGTTACAAACCCGGTGTTGATATCACCATTGGTCTCGACTGTGCTGCTTCGGAATTCTTCAGCAATGGTATTTACGATTATTCGAAGTTCGAAGGTGCAAACGGCGCAAAACGTAACTCAAACGAACAAGCAGCATACTTGGCTGAGTTGGTTGCTAAATATCCGATCGACTCAATTGAAGACGGTATGGACGAAGGCGATTGGGACGGATGGGTTGCTCTTACAAAAGCTCTTGGCGACAAATGCCAATTGGTTGGCGACGACCTTTTTGTAACCAATGTTGAATACCTCAAAAAAGGTATCGAATTAGGTGCTGCCAACTCAATTCTTATTAAAGTGAACCAAATTGGTACTTTAACCGAAACTTTGGATGCAATTGAAATGGCTCACCGTGCAGGTTATACTTCGGTTACTTCGCACCGCTCGGGCGAAACCGAAGATGCTACAATTGCCGATATTGCTGTTGCTACCAACAGTGGTCAAATCAAAACAGGTTCGATGAGCCGTTCCGACCGTATGGCTAAATACAACCAGTTGCTCCGCATTGAAGAGGAACTTGGCGAAAACGCTATTTATGGTTACAAAAAAGTATATAAAAAATAATTGGCACAACTAATTGTTTGCTAGTTAAATAATACTAATAGTTTCTGAAAGCCGCCTGTGTTAATGGGCGGCTTTCTATTTTTGGTTATTTTTGACCTTCAATTAAATATTTTCGATATGAAACGTTGCCCTTTTTTGTTGTTTTTTATTGTTTCGGTTTTAACCATTTGGGCCGGCGAACCACAAAAAATTTCGCCCAAAATAGTAATTTGTATTAATGTTGAGCATTTTAGAGCCGACTATGTAAACCGTTATTGGGACAGCTTTCAGTTGGGAGGTTTTAAACGCTTATATAATGGTGGGGCAAATTTTGCGAATATTCGCGCCGATATTCACAATATAAAAAGTACAACGCTTGTTTCAACAATTTTTACTGGTACTTACCCTTCGGAACATGGTGTGGTTGGCGATAAGTGGTACAAACAACTTACAGCTTCCGAAATCGATGCTGTTGCCGACAATTATTATCTTACCTTAGGGAGCGATTCCGATTTTGGATCGGCATCGGCAAAGCAATTAAAGGTTTTTACCATTGGCGATGTGCTAAAACAACAAACCAATCATCAGTCGAAAGTATTTTCGGTTGCGCTTAATGCTCATGCAGCAGTGCTTTCGGCCGGTCATGCTGCCGACGGGGCTTATTGGTTCGATCCCACAAACGGAAATTTTATAACATCATCGTATTACATCGATCAGTTTCCCGATTGGGCTATTGAATTCAATCAAATGAAAATGGCTCAAATGTACATACAGCGCGAATGGGATTTGTTATTGCCCGAAAGTAGCTACAGTGCAAGTTTTAACGACGATTATGTGCTCGAAGATGGTTTTTGGAACAGGTGGAATGTTTTCCCCTACAACTTGTCTAAAATTGCTCAAGACCAGGAATATCCATTGTCGATAATAAAAGCAAGCCCCTTTGGAAATAAAATGGTGCGCGACTTTGCTGTTCACCTAATTGCACAAGAACAACTTGGAGCTGATACATACCCCGATTTATTAAATATTACTTTTTCGACACTCGATTACGCAAATAAATGGTTTAACCCTTACAGTGTCGAAATACAGGAGAGCTATTTGAGGCTCGATATTGAAATTGCTTCATTGCTCAGTTATTTGGATAAACATTTCGGAAAAGATAATTATTTGGTTTGCTTAACATCGGCTTCTACTTCGGGTTTTCCGGTCGATGTGCTAAAAGATGAGCAAGGTTTCGATGCCGGTGAATTTTCACCTCAAAGCGCGTTGGCCTTGCTGCGTTCGTATTTAAATGCAATTTATGGCGTAGGCAATTGGGTAAAAATGTACAACGAAGAACAAATTTATCTCGATCATAATTTGATCAACAAAAAAGAAATCGACTTGAACGATATGCGCCAAAAAGTAGCTTTGTTTTTAAATCAGTTTTCGGGCGTTAAAGCAGCTTTGCCTGCTCATGTAATCGAGTCGGGAAATCTAAACAATCCTCGGTTTGTAGCAATCGAAAACAGTTACAGCGTTCAGCGTTCGGGCGATGTGATGATTCTGCTCGAAGAGGGATGGATGCCTGTTTACAAGTACAACCAGGTCGATTATTCATCAGAACTTAGAGTGCCTTTGTGTTTTTATGGAATGTATGTAAAAGAAGGCACCTATTATTCTTCGGTTGAAGTAATTGATATAGTTCCAACTATTTGCAGGTTTATAAACATTATCCCCCCCGGTAAGGCAAACGGTAAGGTGTTGGAACAAATTTTTTGGTAAGCCACAAAATAGTATTCAGCTTATTCAAAAAAAATGTTAACTTATGAGCCTGAATAACGCTAACCAAACACTTAATGCAAAACGATATAAATTATAATGCCGAATTAGAAACAGTAAAAAACCGTTTGGTAAATACTTCACTATTAACTGCTGTAATTGCAGGTTTTCCGTTGCTTTTATTGTCGATATATCGGGGCATTACATATGAATGCCATTCAATGCCAATAGCTTATTCTGTAGTATACATTGTATTAATAGTTGTTGCAATTTTACGAAAAAAAATAAACTATAATGTAAGAGCTTCACTAATAGTTGTTTTGATTATTTTGTTAGGTTTAATCGATTTGAATAAAATTGGTTTTTTAAGCATGGCGGTACTATGGTTAAGTCTTTCTGTAATTATGACTTTCCTTTATTTTAATATGCGTAAGTCGCTGTATGTTTTAGTGTTATCGGTGTTTTTATTGATTTTGGTGAAATTATTACAGCAAATTGGTTTTAATCCTCAGGTTGTCGATCTTGTTGTATATAATGAAACCTATTTGTTGCCGATTATTAGAATCTTGGGTTTATTGTTAGTTTCTTCGTTTGTAGTTTTCTCAATGAAGCAGTTAACCCAAAAATTTTTAAACAATATCGAAGATTTGGCCAACGAAAGGAATAACCTGATAAAAGTTGCCGATCGACTTCAAAAAGAAATAATTGAGAACAAAAGATTAAAGCGGCAAACCATAGTTAACGAGCGAAACTTCAGAAATATATTCGAAAATAATGCCGACCCGATGGTGGTGTTTAGTAAACAAGGTGAAATAATTGATTATAATTCCTGTTTTGTTTCTTCGATGGGGCTTACTCTTGAGGAATTGCATAATGCCAATATTTTAGAATTAATTCCCGATAATTATGTCGAAAAGTTTGATATTTATCGTTCAAACCTTCAAAAATTACCGTCCAGGTTCGATTTAAACTATTTTTCGAACAGAATGGGAAGAAATCGATATTTAGACGTAACTACCGCAATTGTAAACTTCAATGGTGAAGATTCAATACTCGCAATTTTTAGGGATAATACAGAAAAGAACGATCGTGAGAAATTAGTATATAGTGCTGCATTGCGTGCCGAAGAAAAAGAACGTTTAAGGCTCTCGCGTGAATTGCACGATGGGCTTGGACCTCTGCTTTCAACCTTAAAAATATATTTTGAAGCTATGGGTAAGCACCCAAATAACGACGAAATCAAAAAACGAATAGGAAATACCATAGAAGAATCGATTCGTAGTGTCAGAGAAATTTCAAATAACCTGAGTCCCTACGTTTTGCAGAATTTGGGCGTAGTTAAAGCGCTGAATGCGTTTGTCGATAAAATAGTTTTCACCAATAAAATAAGTATCAAGCTCGATAGCAATTTTGATAAACGTTTCGATGAAGATATTGAAATTACCGTGTATCGATTGGTTACCGAATTGATAAACAATACACTAAAACACGCTCAGGCAAAAAATATTGAAGTAATAATGCATCTTAATAATTTAAAATTGAATATAGCTTATCGCGATAATGGAATAGGGTTCGACATAAGTTCTCACAAGATTGACGAAGGCATAGGCCTGTTTAATATGAAAAGCCGAATTGAAAAAATGGGCGGCACATTTATGATCGACTCTGTGCCGGGTAAAGGTTTTATCATGAATGCAACAATTGAAATACAACAAGCATAAGCAAAATGGAAAAGAAGAAAAATATAACAATACTTATTGTTGAAGATCATGTGATGTTTCGCGAAAGTATCCGCTTTATCCTAAGTTCTTCCGAAAAATATGAAGTAATTGGCGTTGCATCCAATGGTCGCGAATTTCTTGATGAACTCACTCAAAGAATCCCCGATATTGTACTTATGGATATTGATATGCCAGTAATGAACGGCATTGATGCAACACAAGAAGCCATTTTAAAATATCCCGATTTAAAAGTATTGGCTCTTTCGATGCATGGCGATCATGGTCACTATAAAAAAATGATCGAAGCAGGGGCAAAGGGTTTTGTGCTAAAAAGTGCCGGAATTAATCAACTTAGCGCAGCTATCGACGAAGTTGCAAATGGAAATGTCTATTTTTCGCAAGAACTATTGATGAACATCATACTTAAAAACGATGATCAACTCACAGGGAGTGAATATCAAAAAAAACTTGATATTTCCGATCGCGAAATGGAAGTTCTGAAACACATGTGTAAAGGCCTCTCAAACAAACAAATTGCCGACGAATTGTTTATAAGCATCAAAACTGTTGAGGGACATAAATCGAAATTAATGCTCAAAACAGAAACAAACAGTGCTGTATCGTTGGTTTTATTTGCTATAAAAAACAAACTTATTGAAATTTAGTGTTTTACATTTGTTTTGAGGGTTTTCCCTTGTAGCAGAAGCAATGCTTTCCCTTATATAATTCAGAAAAAAAACCTTGTAAAAAGAATGTTTTGCTCGCTTAGTTTTGTACCGTAAATAAATGGTAACAAATGAACGAGCGGAAAAAAATAATGTTGGTCGACGATAATGTAGCATTTGTCGAAGCCCTTAAAGTGATTCTCTCGCTACGAAACGATGTGGAAGTAATTGGCGAAGCATACAATGGTAAAGACTTTACCGAAAAAATTAAAACAAATGCTCCCGACCTCGTTTTGCTCGATATTAATATGCCCATAGTTGATGGTATTTCTGCTGCAAATATTTGTTTAAAAAGCCATCCAAACTTAAAAATACTAGCTGTTACCATGTCCGATGCTACCGACTTGCATCGAAAAATCAAAAAAGCAGGTTTTACAGGGGCTATTCTTAAAACTCAATTTTCCGATCATTTCGATAAAGCATTAGAAAATATAAACAAAGGGGAACGATTTTTTCCGTTATTAAACACATTAAAGAACTAATATTATGAATCCGGTAGTTAAATCGATCATTATTACATTGGCAGTGGGGATACCATTTGCTTTAATTGCTTTGCGCATATTGTTTAAAAAAAGTTTGTTGTTCTACATTGGGGTATTATGGGCAATTAACACATTGTACATCGTTGTAAATACCAAGTTAGCCGACGCTTTTCCCGATGCTTATCCTCAATATTTAAGTCTGCCAATGGGCTTAGTAGTGAGTGTGTTTTTTATATATTTATTATATCTCAGAGTAAAAAAGCCACTTGTATTGTCGGTTAAACGTGTTGAGGTTTTATCGGTTGGAAGAATAATTGCCAACACCGAAGAATATGAACAAATGTCGGAAAGAAACGACGAATTAGGGATATTGCACCGTTCATTAAATCAATTAAATAGGACATTGATGAATTCTGTGTCGAACATATCTAATGTTTCACATAGCATACAGTCGGCTAGTATTCAAGTAAGGGCAACCAGCGATTCGCTTTCGGTTGGAGCAAGCAACGAAGCAGCATCTATCGAAGAAATATCTTCATCGATGGTTCAGATGGTTGAAAACATACAACACAACAACGAAAATGCAGCAACAACCGAGCAGTATACCAAAGAAGCAAATCAATCGGTTTTTGAAGGCAGTAAATCGGCTCTCGAAGCACTTGATCTTATGAAAAAAATTACCGAAAAAATAAAAGTGATCGATGAAATTGCTTTTCAAACAAATCTTTTATCGTTAAATGCCGCAGTAGAGGCTGCTCGGGCGGGCGAACATGGAAGAGGATTTGCTGTTGTTGCAAACGAAGTGCGTAAGTTGGCCGAAAGTAGTAAGAAAGAAGCAAAGGAGATATCTGAGTTGTCGAATTTGGCTGCAAGTATTTCAAGTTCGGCAAGTGTACAGATAAATGGAATTGGACCGGTTATGGAGAAAACTACAAGTTTAGTCACTGAAATAAACCATTCAGGTAATGAGCAAAGTATTGCTGCCGAGCAGGTTAATCAGGCAATAATGGAAATAAATAACAGTATTCAGTCGAATGCTACAACAGCCGAAGAAATGTCGGCAAGTGCCGAAGAGTTGGAAGGCTTATCACGTGAGTTGGTCGAAAGTATATCATTCTTCAAAGTAGCCGAAAACGAAGATCAATTAGCCGAGCTTAATGAAAAACCCAATACTTCAAGAACCATCTTTGGTTTTAAAGAGCATCGAAAAGCCGTTTGAAAATTTATTCAAAGAACAAAAAAGAAGAAAAAATTGCATTAGCTTGATGTTTGGGTATTCCGGCTTTGTCGGCATACCCATTCCATTTTTTTAAGGTTCCTGAAACTTTGTCAATTATATCGTTCGCCTTTTTAATGTTCATGTTTCGGGCAACCGAAAGCAGGTCTTCGCGTGTAATATTTTGCCGTTTGCCATTTATAGCCATTTGATGTTGAAAAACCCAACGACTTTCGGGATTGTATGCATAAGTAACATCGTAAGCCGGGGCAAGTTTCCAAATCCCTTGTTTGTTCATTAAAAAAGAAATGTTTTTAGTGTGGTCGTCGTGGTTACGGGCCATAACATTAAAAACCATTCTTTTGTATAGTTGTTCGGCATCGGGGTAGGGCAGGCGCAATAAACGCATTACTTCAAAGGCATCTTCGTAAGCATACGAAAGAGGATCGTTATAGTCCATGTGGGCAATGCCGCAAAGCGTTTGCATGTGAAAACGTTCGCTGTTGTTTGTTCTGTCGAAGCGCTTTGTCATAAAATGTGCCCTGTTACCTTCGGTTAAAAGTTTGCATTCGCTCATTTCAATGTCGCAATCAATAGCCATAAGGTAATACGCAAATTCAATGCGCCCGTATCCTTCTGGGTCGCCAAGGTGTTTATTGGTAACACCGTCGAATTTAATTAGCCAGTACGAAAAGCCTTCGGGGGCATCAACCTGACCCGAGAACATTTCGCCGCTCGTTTCATTGTAAGCTATAACCGCTTTTGCACGGGCACCACCTGCCGATGTGCCCACTTTTATAATGTCGTTGAGCCCATCAATACTGTTGTTATTCAGCTTGCCTTTAATGCTTGCTTTTTCATTTAGCACCAAGCGAGCCAGTTCAACCAAATGCTCAACATCAATCTTCTCACTTCTGCCGTTGTTCGAAACCCTTAACGAAGGTTCATAAATTAATGCTCCCATGCCCCTGCTGCCGGTATAGCATAGCCTTTCAACCGGATTAACACTTTGTTTCGTTCGGCCTTGAGCTGCAAGCCAAGCATCCAAAAGTGCATTTCCAAACCTGTCGGGTAGCGAGTCGGCAAGTAAACCGGGTAATCCTGAAAAAGTTTCGCGATTGAGGCCCGGAAAAGAAAACAGCCTGTTACCCTGAGCAATTTCCGATAAAGGCATGGTGAGCGGAGCAACATTTAAACCAAGTTTTGCAAACGAGGGTGCGAATTCAACACTTGCCAGCATGCGTTTCTCATCCCAAATAACAGCTCCAATATTATTGCCCCAAAGTAATATGTTAGCTGCGCTTACCATTCCGAATCGTTTGTATTGTAGTTATTTGTTTTATTCTTTGAGGAAGCACGTTTACGTTTTTTTCCTTGTAATTTAGCGTAAAGCAGAGGACTGATTTCAGGTTCTTTCACCATGTTTTCGAGTATGTCGAACTTGTTGAGGGCACGTAATACTTGAACAAAAGTGAGTAGGGTGGCTGGTCGTCCGTTTTCGAGTTGACTGATTGTAGCCCTGCTCACTCCCGATATTTCTGCAAGTTTGGTTTGGGTGTAATTTTTTTGTAGCCTTACTTCTTGAATCATTTTGCCAATCTCTTCGACTATTGCTGTGTCGCTAAGCTTATGCCATTTATTTATGATGCTTAAAGTATTCATTATAGCTATTATTTCTTCATTATGATTATTTCCCGCATCAAAGATATTGCTTTTTTTTTGGTTTTCAAATTTTTTTAATGATTTTAATACGCATCAATAATAGTATTATATGGCATTAATGATTACTAAACGAATCAAAAAGATGTTTTGTGTTTTTTAATTGAATGATAATTGTTTTATTTGTAGGGTTGCATAAACAATGTTAATCTTTTTTTTACAGTATTCTTTTAGAATACTTTTGTATTTTGCTTTATTTTTGAATCATTGGTCATGCTAAATGAATGTTTTGTACCCCCTAAAAGAATAATTTATTTTCAAAATTTGATGTTTTTAAAACATATTAATTAAAAGGGAAAAGCATGTTGAAAATTGAATTGTTGATTACTTATTTATTCTTGGTACTTACTACCGGCATTTATGGCCAGATGTACATTTCTGGCAGGTTTATTTATACCAGCGAGGGTGAAAAAGTTGTTTTGCGTGGTGTGAACGAAATGCTTGTGTGGAGCAGCGATCCAAACGGCTCGTGGGTGATGGCTGAAATTGCTAAAACAGGTGCCAATGTCGTTCGTATCTCTTGTCAGGACGATTACAGCGCCGATAAACTCGAAAAAGCAGTTCAAAATGCCAATTTTAACGGAATGATTGTCATGCCATCAATTTGGCATGCTACCGGCAAATGGGATCAACTGCAACGTTGTGTGGATTATTGGCTGCGCGATGACGTGAAAACTGCATTGCAAAATAACGAAAGCCATTTATTGCTAAACATTGCCAACGAGGCCGGAAACCATAGTATTACTGATGCTCAATTTGTAAGTGAATACAAAAAGGCCGTCACTCAATTGCGTGATGCAGGTTACCAATGCCCTTTAGTAATTGATGGTACCGATTGGGGTAAAAACTATAATATTTTGCTGAAAAATTGGGATGAACTGAATAAGCACGATCCACTTGAAAATATAATTGTTTCGGCTCACACTTATTGGAACGGTTCCGAAAGTCAACGCAAAAGTTATTACGATGAGGCCATTCGTGAATCGATCGAAAAAGGCATTCCCTTTATTTTTGGTGAAGGACCAACTCCCTCGGCTTGGGATTGCACCAATTCGCCTTATGGTTATGGCATTGAACAATGTTATAAGAACGAAATTGGCTGGCTGGGCTGGAGTTGGGGGCTGGTTAACAATGGCGATTGTACAGGGAAATACGACTGGACAACTAATGGCCATTTTGGAAGTTGGGAAACAAAAGCTGGTTCCGATATGGCTGTTGACCATCTTTTTTCGATATACAACACATCAAAACGCCCTATGTCGTTAGGCGGCGATTCAATTATTCCGGTTAAGGGAGTTGTAATTCATAATAAACCCGATACACTGCGCTTAGGACAAAGTTTTAATTTGGAGGGATATGCACTGCCTTTGGTGGCCAACAATCGTTCAGTTGAATGGTTGCCCGGCAATATCGAAATTGTTGTTGTTGATTCGCTTGGAACTCTTACCGCAAAAGGTGTTGGATCAACAACAGTAAAAGTAGTCACATCTGAGGGCAACTTTTCCGATTCGTGCAGCGTAGTGGTTGTTGATACCATATCGAGGGCGTGGGAAAATGGCGCATTAAAGGTGAGTAAGAATGGCCGTTTTTTGGTTCATTCAAATGGAACTCCTTTTTGGTGGATGGGCGACACGGCCTGGGAGCTTTTCTACCGTTTAAAATCGAGCGACGAAAAAGGAAACGATATTGAAAAATATTTCCTAAATCGAAAGGAAAGGGGCTTTAGCGTTGTTCAAAGCGTATTGCTCGATGAACTAGAATATAAGAATAACACGGGTTGTGCGCAAAACGGAAGCATGCCTTTTGTTAACCGCGACCCCAACCAACCGGTTGAAGCTTATTGGGAATGGGTTGATTATGTGTTGAACAGGGCCGAGCATTACGGGCTTTATGTTTGCGTGCTGCCTTGCTGGGGAAATTGGGTGAACAACGAGGCCATATTTAATACAAAAATTGCTTACGATTATGGAAAATTTTTGGGCGAACGTTATAAAAATCAACCAAATATTATTTGGATGCTTGGTGGCGACCGTGGGGTAACCGACTATCAAAAAACCATTTGGGCCAGTATGGCTAAAGGAATAAAGGATGCAGATACCTTACATGTGATGACTTTTCATCCACAGGGTGCAAAATCAAGTTCTTCGTCTTTTCATAATGAAACATGGCTCGATTTTAACACTTATCAAAGCGGACATGCCATTGACGAATACAACGCATTTAACCTTGCACTGACCGATTGGGCAAAAAAGCCGGTTAAACCAACATTAAACGGTGAGCCGGGCTACGAGGGTATTCCCGAAAAATTTTGGGAAAGCAGCAGCAATACCCGCATGACCGATTACGATTGCCGCAAGGATGCTTTCCGTTCGTTATTTGCCGGAACTTTTGGTCACACATACGGGCACAGCAGCATTTGGCAAATGCTTCGCGAGGGCGATACCCCTGTTGCCGGTGCCGATCAGTCAATCAATTGGCACGATGCCATTGAGGCGCCGGGCTCGCTGCAAATGGGGTATGTTGGTAGCTTGATGAAGTCGAGATCGCCATACCGCGAACGTGACACAAAACTGGTTAGTGGCGGCGTTGGTACTGGAGCAAGCCATATGGAAGCGACACTTGGATTTGATTATGCCATGGTTTATTTTCCGGTAGGTGCTACTAAAACCATTGCTTTGGGTAAAACCAGCGGAACTAAAGTT
>JAFGAF010000024.1 GCA_016933815.1 Prolixibacteraceae bacterium | reverse complement strand
GGCATGAAATACGATGATTATGTGCGTTTTCATATACTTTATCCGAACGAGATTTACGACATGCACATGGCCAAAAATGCCTTTGAGCAACGTTATTCAAACGAAGTAACATATTACGAGCAAGAAGGGGCAATGCAAATTTTATCGGCAAATGGCGACTCAAGTTTTGTTCCGAAACCTTACGGTGGTAACGATATTGAATTGTTGGGTGCTGCCGGAGCATTGGTTGCTTCGGCGCCCGAATTGGCCAAGCTGCTAACTTTAATTGATGGAAACGACTCGGTAAGCGATATTTTGAGCAAGCAATCGATCGAATTAATGACACAAGGTGAATATGCTATTGGATGGAGTGAAGCCAACGGGCAACGTTGGATTAGAACAGGAAACTTTGCTGGTTCAATGGCAATGCTTTATCGCGATGACAAAGGAATTGAATGGGTTTTTTTAACCAATACGCGTAATTGGCAAGGACCGGCTTTTTACGATCAAATTTCGGCTCTTATGCGTCGTATTTCTCGAAAAGTAGATCGTTGGCCCGATCATAATTTATTCAATTACTACAACACCGAACCTTTGTCGTATTACCAGGGGCTTAACTCACTTGTGCTTTAAAAGTAAACAATGGCGTTTAAACTAAGGGGGCGGAACGGCTAAAAAGCAAAAACGAACACAATTGATTATTCAAATCAAAAAAAACGCAACACTTGAAAAAAAAGTATTGCGTTTATCTGAAAATTAAACTTAACAGTATTAACCTGTTTTGTGTGCGTTTTCCGATTTGTCGATCAACGATACAGCAATAATTACAATTACAGAAATTGGTAATGAAACTACCATGGGATCGATAACCGGCCATGGGAATTGTTCAATAATAACTGTTTTTCCAAAAATTGCTTTTGAAATACCCAATGCAGCAGCTTCAGATTTATGCATGAATAATAAAGCAAACAAACTAGCAGCAAAACCCGAAACCATGCTCCACAGAACTGCTTTTCGTGTTGTACGTTTCCAGTACAAAGCACAAAAATATGACGGAAGAAAAGTGGCTGCACAAATTCCAAAGAAAATTGCTGTACCCCGGGCAATAACTCCCATGCTTAAAGTATAGCAAATAATGTAACTAACAATAATCGACACAACAATGCCAACTCGGGTTATTATGGTTGTGTTGAGTACTTTTTTCGATGTTGTTGATACAATATCGCGGCCAATTGATGTGCCCATTGCATGAAACTGCGAACTTAAAGTTGACATACTAGCCGACAAAACGGTGAGCATGAAAATTGCCGAAAAGAAACCGGGCATTGCACTTTTTATATAGTTCGGAATAATTTTGTCTAAATCGCCAATTACAGCTGTGGCAATTTTGCCTTCGGTTTGCATGTAAAAAATATTCGAGGTTGCGCCTACTGTATAAATAATGCCGGTGGTAACCATAATAAATAGGCATCCTACCAACACAGCGCGATTCAACTCACGATCGCTTTTTACTGTCATGAAACGCACAACAAGCTGAGGTTGAGCCAATACTCCAATACCTACGCCCATGATGAGCGAAGTAACCAGTATGTACCACCAGGAAGAACCAGTTGCCGGCATCGAAGTCCAACCACGGTGCCCCATGGCTTGTAGTTTTTCGGGTACTAAATGAACCATATCGGTAAGTGTTCGATTGGCTTCATTAAAGCCCATGCCAATCACTTTGTAGGTCCAAATAAGTAGAAAAAACATACTCACAAACATTATAACACCTTGTAAAGCATCGGTGTACATAACCCCTTTAAGTCCGCCTGCTATAACATACGCAGCAATAATTAGTGTGAATATAAACAAGGCAATGTTGTAATCAATTTCAAAAATTTCTTCAATAAAAACAGCACCGCCTTTCAGTACTACAGCTGCATACAATGGCATAGCCAAAAATATAACGGCACCTGCAAATATTTGAATGGCTTTACTGTTGAAACGTTTTCCTAAAAACTCGGGAAAGGTGTGTGCGTTAAGCTTATGGCCAATTTGACGGGTTTTTCGTCCAAAAAAGATAAAAGCAATTACAACGCCAATAAACATGTTCAAAAAAGTAAGCCAAATAAGCCCCATGCCAAAGTTTGCCGCCATACCTCCAAAGCCTATTATGGCCGACGATGAGATAAAAGTAGCACCATACGATAATGCCATTACAAAGGGGTGGATATTACCTCCGGCAAGCAGATAATCGTTGGCTGTTTTAGTTTGCTTATAGCCTCTGAAACCTAAATAGGTAATAGCCAATAAGTAAACAATAACAATTAATCCTAATATAAAAGAATTCATTTCGTTTTTTTATTTATGAGAAACGAGTGTTACTTGCTTAACTGCAAATAACACCCGTTTGTTAAAGTGTGATTTAAATTGTACTTGCTTGTTTTTTCGAAAGCAATGTTACTGCTACGATCACAATAATTGATACCGGAAGGGCAATAACCATCGGATCGAGTACAGGCCAAGGCATTTTTGCGATCAGAACTTCGCGGCCGAATAAGGCTTTTGCAATACCAAGTACTGCCGATTCCGATTTATGCATGAATACAAGTGCAAACAAACCGGTAGAGAAGCCGGCAATCATGCTCCAAAGAGCAGCCTGACGTGTTGTTCGTTTCCAATACAGCGAACAAAAATAAGCAGGCAAAAATGTTGCAGCACAAATACCAAAAAATATTGCAGTACCGCGGGCAATAATTCCCATGCTTAACGAATAGCAAATAATGTAACTAATTATTATTGAAACAGCTACGCCTAAACGAATAAAGAGGGTCGTGTTTACACTTCGTTTTGAAGCTGCAACAACATCGCGGCCAATTGAAGAGCCCATTGCATGAAATTGCGAGCTCAAGGTTGACATACTGGCCGACAAAATGGTAAGCATAAATACGGCGGAGAACCAACTTGGCATAGCAGCTTTAATGTAGTATGGAATAATTTTATCAACATCGGGTATCACTGCGGTTGCAATTTTTCCTTCGGTTTGCATAAAGAAGATGTTTGATACAGCTCCTACAGTAAAAATAATGCCTGTTGTTGCTAAGATAAATACTGTACCAATAAGAACGGCTCTGTTTAATTCGCGATCGCTTTTAACGGTCATGAAACGTACAACAAGCTGTGGTTGAGCTAATACACCAATGCCAACCCCCATCACAAGCGAGGTAACCAAAATGTACCACCAAGGTGAGCCGCCTTCGGGCATCGATGTCCATCCTCGGTGTCCAATTGCCTGG
>JAFGAF010000263.1 GCA_016933815.1 Prolixibacteraceae bacterium | reverse complement strand
TAATTTTTGATGCAATATGTTCAGGAATTTCGAAAGGTGTTATATGGTGTTTTTTGGTATTCATTGCCAGCACTGTAATTTGGTGGCCCAAATTGGCCAATGCTTCCATTATACCAAAAGTAGCAATGGTTCCCCCATCGACAGGCGGATAGGGCGGTTTGTTTGCCAGAAAAAGGATCTTCATTATTGCTTTACTCCCTGTTAAAATATTTTATCCTTTTAAAAATATTAATCGATGACAAAATCCGGTTGTATGTTTCTTTATTCAGCAACAACGAATCGGTAACTGCCTGGTGGGTAAGCAAAACACCCAGAACTAAATAGAAGAAAGTTGGTACCCACATTACAATATCGATTTCCCAAACGCCCTCGCGCGATACTTTTTCACCAATCATTGAAAACAGGTAGTACGAAATAAATAGCAAAATTGAAACAACTACGGGCATTCCAAAACCACCTTTTCGGATTATAGCACCAAGCGGAGCACCAATAAAGAAAAACAAAATGCATGCAATAGCAAAGGTATATTTCTTGTGCCATTCAATTAGATGCTTGTTGATCCAGATCAATCGATGGTATAAATCGGGCTGATATTGAAGTATTGTACGCTGGTTTTGCTGGGCAATTTGTAAGGCTGAATTCAAAATAGCCCTTCTATTGGGTTCAGTTATGCCTGCCATCAGCGAGTCGATAACCAGGGAATAAGTTGCAGTTGTAAGCGAATCGGTATTAATGCTATCGCCAAAATACACATTGGTCATTTGTGCCTCAAGCAAGTTATTGTACCTCATGCCAATTGCCATAGCTTTCTCCTTTTCGTGCCTAACCTTTGATAAGGAGTCGGCAACGTATGACAGTTGCTTGTTGGCCAACATTTTATAATTGTCCTTAAAATATTTCTCATCGAGGCGTTTTAGTTCAAAATCTTTCACGCTGATGACAAGTTCCTGATGGCTGAATTTTTCTCGTCGGAACGGATTGGTTTCTTTACCCTTTCTGTCGCCAACTTTTTCGTCGGTGTAACTTTCGCCGTTGTACAATTTAAGTATCATAAATTGTTTGTCGTCGGACATGTTAAGGTAGCCCGAGTCGGCCAAAGTAACGTTAACATTTCCTTTGCGTTCGGTATGATCGTAAATCATAATATTGAGCAAAGCTTTTGTTCTTGGATCGCGTCCGCTTACCTTAATGCTGTAGCCATCAATTTCGTTCGAAAAAACCCCTTCTTTAATAATCATTTCGGGGCGTTGTTCGCGCACGCTCCATAACAATGCCGCAAATTTAGCGTTGGTTACCGGTATTACATAATCGGCCAACACAAAAGCCATAATGGTTACTACGATATTCAAATAGATGAGCGGTTTCATAATTCGCAACAACGAAACACCACTCGACTTAATGGCCAGCAACTCAAGCCTTTCGCCCAAATTTCCGAAGGCCATAATTGATGCGAGCAACACAGCTAAAGGCAGCGCCATAGGTACCAGGCTCATCGATGCATACGACATCAGCTCAATAATAATTTTATTCTCGAGTCCCTTGCCCACCAGCTCATCGAGGTATTTCCACAAAAACTGCATTAATAAAATAAACACGCAAATGAAGAAAGTAAACACAAAAGGGCCTACATAGCTTTTAATGATATAGCTGTTTAATTTCTTCATTTTGAAAAAAGATATTTTACTGTTGCAAAACTAAACATTAAACCACAATTAATTTCGATATTCGATTTGATAAAATAAAAAAAACGATCAATAGGCATTGTCGTTTTTCTGATGAATTAACGTATTTTGATATTGTTTATTGCCAATTAAGATCCCAATACTTTTTTTAGCGAGGCAACTTGAATATCCCAAACCGACTTTGTTTCTTCAATTTCGTCGGGTTCGGCAAAATCGGTAATAATAAGCGAAACATCGTTGGTAAGTTCATCGCGGGTGATTCGAAACTCAAAGTACGAACGATCTTCTATCCATTCAAAACGAACAAGCAAGTTCTCTTTCCTAAAAATCAGTTCGGCTTCCTGACCTGCCCCATCCCAAGTGAAAATAAATTTTTTGCCGTTAACAGAAACATCGTCGGCAAACCACTCAGCCAAGCCCGAAGCCGTGCTCAAACGGTTATAGAGCATCTTTGGTGAGCAATTCACCACATATTCCATTTCAAATTTTTGCTTATCCATGCTATTCTTTTTTACAAGTGGCTGCAATATATCAATTAACTTTTAAAATACCAACAAGCATGTTTAAAAGCAGGCATTGAGCTTCAATTTATTATTACACCTTCAACATGTCCCTCATTATTAATTGTTTCCAACTTGAAATTAAGTACACAATTCACTAATTCATCATTATAAGGCACTTCAACACGCACATAATTATCTGTCCATCCAAACATACGGTTGTTTTTGCTTTGGTGCTCGAACAATACTGCACGAGTTGCTCCCAGCTGGCTTTGGTAAAACATTCGGTGTTTACGTTCCGACAAATCGATGTAACGCTGAACGCGTTCTTTGCGCTCAGCAACAGGTACAGTACCCGGTATTTTAAGTGCAATAGTACCCGGTCTTTCGGAATAAGGGAAAACGTGCAACTGCGACAAATCGAGGTTAGCTACAAACTCATACGATTGGTTGAAAAGTTCGTTGGTTTCGCCATTTGTTCCGGCAATAACATCAACACCAATAAAAGCATCGGGCATTAAGGTTTTGATTTTTTCGACCCTCGAAGCAAACAGTTCGGTTGTATATTTTCTTTTCATTAGCTTTAAAACCTCATTGGAGCCAGCTTGTAAGGGCAAATGAAAATGCGGCACTATTCGCTTCGATTCGGCCACAAAATCAATTATTTCGTTGCTTAACAAATTAGGTTCAACCGACGAAATGCGTATCCGCTCAATGCCTTCCACTTGGTCGAGGGCTTTCAATAAATCGAAAAAGGTTTCACCGGTTGAACGGCCAAAATCGCCAATATTCACACCTGTCAGGATGATTTCTTTTATGCCTTTTGCAGCTATTTGGCGGGCTTCGGCAATGGTGTTGGCTATTGAGTCGTTGCGGCTCATCCCACGCGCCATAGGTATGGTGCAAAACGTACAAAAATAATTGCAACCATCCTGCACTTTTAAAAAGGTGCGTGTTCGGTCGCCATACGAATAAGCCGAGAAGAAGCTCTTTATTTTCCGATGGTCGGTTACCCTAACGATTGCCTGCTGGTTTTTCTGCAAATCATTAATGTAAGCTGTAATGTTATTCTTCTCGCCCGAGCCTAAAACATAATCAACCTCTTTGAAACCGGCAATCTCTTCGCTTTTTAACTGAGCATAGCAACCGGTTACCATCATCAGTGCGTCGGGGTTGCGTTTCATGGCTGCTCGAATAAGGTTGCGGCTTTTCTTATCGCTTTCGGCTGTTACCGTACACGAGTTAATTACATACACATCGGCATGTTCATTGTATTCAACCCTTTCGAAACCCAGCTCTTCGAACTGGCGTGCCATACTGCTTGTTTCGGCAAAATTCAGTTTACAACCCAAAGTGTAAAAAGCTACTTTTTTCCCGTTATAATCTTTTTCTGTCATTTTTATGCTCTCAAAACTTAGGGCACAAAGATAAGTATTTTGGAATAATTCTAAATTAAGTGAAAAGTTTTAACTGTGTATCGATTATTTTTGATCGCTTAGGCCTGTCGGCTAACATAATTTGGCTTTTGAGCCTGGCAGGTTCCATGTTGTGTACCGATGGTGGCAACTCGTTGTTGGTAATAAAATACTGTGCCCTTTTCATTACCACACCAATTTTTTTAAGATGCGATGCATTGAGCCTTGAAAATCTTCGCGCCTGAACAATGCGCTGAGCCGACTGAACACCAATACCCGGAACACGCAGAATCATCTCATAATCGGCGCGGTTAACGTCAATCGGGAAAAGATGGTAATTACGAATTGCGTATGCAAGTTTCGGGTCAATATCGAGATCGAGAAATGGATGTTCGTCGGAAACAATTTCGTATGCTTTAAATTTATAAAAACGCATGAGCCAGTCGCTCTGGTACAATCGGTTTTCACGAACCAAGGGTGGCTCTTTCAATACCGGTAATCGTATATCGTATTCATTAACCGGCAAATAGCCCGAATAATAAACCCGTTTTAAACGCTGATTGGCATACAGGTTTGTTGCCAAACTTAGAATTTGCTGATCGGTTTCGGGGCTGGCACCAACAATTAACTGAGTGCTCTGTCCTGCAGGTACAAATGCCGGAGCATTCCTGAATTTATGTCGGTCTTCTTTACTTTGTAAAATATTGGTTTTTATGAGCCCCATTGGCTCAAGTGCCGAGTGATGGTTTTTTTCGGGTGCCAGCCTAACCAGTTCGTTGTTGGTAGGTATTTCAATGTTTACGCTCAAGCGGTCGGCATATAAGCCTGCAGCACGAATCAGTTCGGCACTGGCACCGGGTATGGCCTTTAAATGAATGTAACCATTGTACCGTTCTTCGGTTCGAAGCTTCTTCGCTACCAACATCAAACGCTCCATTGTGTAATCGGGGTTTTTGATTACCCCTGAGCTGAGAAATAATCCTTCGATATAATTTCGCCTGTAAAACCCAATGGTCAAATCAACCAACTCCTGTGGTGAAAGCGTTGCCCTTGGCCTGTCGTTACTACGGCGGTTAACGCAATATGCGCAATCATAAATACAGTAATTGGTCATTAATACTTTTAGCAGGCTAACGCAGCGTCCGTCTTCGGTAAAGCTATGGCATATTCCACAATTTACGGCATTACCAATACCACCCGTGGTGTTTGCCCTGCTGTTTCCACTCGACGAACAAGACACATCGTACTTGGCCGAATCGGCTAATATATTTAGCTTGTTTTTTAATTTATCATCCATCGATGCAACCTAATTAATCATCAAGTTTCAAATTTACTAATTTTTTTAGCACAAAAAACAGGCAAATGATAACATATTTAAGAAATACATTTTTTATTTTGCAACATTATTATTACCAAGCCTATGTACGATATTATTGGCGATATACACGGACATTACGACATGCTGGTTAAACTGCTGGTTAAACTGGGTTACCATAAAACCGGCAATACCTATGTACACCCCGGTCGCAAAGCAATTTTCATGGGCGATTTCATTAACCGTGGCAATAAAATAAGGGCAACAGTAAAACTAATCAGGCGTATGGTCGATTACGGATCGGCCTACTGCATTTTGGGCAATCACGAGTTAAATGCCATTTTGTACGCAACAATCGACAAATCGGGGAAAGCATTGCAGAAAAGATTGCCACGCTACAAGCTTCCTTTAATGAAAACATTGGATGAATACAGCAATTACCCCGATGAGTTTAAAGAAACAGTGAAGTGGTTTCGACAGCTGCCCGTTTACCTCGATTTTGGCCAAATAAGAATAGTACATGGAAGCTGGAACGATAATTATATTGCTACATTCAAACAATTTATGAATGGTGAAACGCATTTAAAAAAATCGTTCCTAAAAACCTATCTCGAAAACAAAACATTGCGCAAAGCAGTCGATGGTTTGGTTAAAGGCGAAGAAATGCAGCTCCCCAAGGATTTGTTGTTAAAAGATGAAAACGGAATTGTAAGGCGAACTTTCAGAATAAAATGGTGGGAACCTGTAAAGGGAAAAACTTTTGAAGCTGTTTCGTTTGGTAACCGTTTTAGCCTGCCACCGTACACCATTCCACCCGAAATTATACCTCATATTGATCAATACCCGGCCGATGCGCCTCCGGTATTCAACGGGCACTATTGCCTCGACGAAAAAAACGAATTCATTTTTAACGGAAATATTTGCTGTATAGATACTTGCGTAACCCGCACACAAAAGCTTAGTGCTTACCGATGGGACGGCGAGCAGCTTTTAAACCCCGATAAAATTGTAAGTGCATAAATGTAAAAAACCCCCGGAGGAAATCCGGGGGGAAAATTGTTTACAATTTTAAAATTGAGGAAAACTAATAATTATTTATAAAAATTGAGGAAGAAATAATTATTAAACTTTAATATTTTCAACAGCTGTTTGAAGCATTTTATCGTTAAAAATAACGTGGCGACAAAATCCTTCGGCCTTCTTTACTAATTGTATAACTTATAAAAATCTCGTGTGTACCCGAGTTATGTTTGCGTATTCTTGAGTTGTTCAGGTCGTACGAATAACCAATTTGTAAATCGGCATTAACCTGTAGCCTTAGATGAGCGCCAAAAGAATCGCCATAACGATACATTAAACCGCCCCAAAATTGTTCGTAAAAGATCATTGTAGCCGTTACCTCGGCCGAAAATGGTGCACTGTTTACCATACGGAGCATAACTGTTGGTTTTAGCTTTAAAATTGGATTAACATCGAACACTCGACCGGCTGTAAGGAAAATATGCCTTTCTTCGCGCCCAACAAACTCGTAAGTATTTTCTTTATCGCTTAAACTGTTGCGCACAAGCTTGGGCACCGAGAAACCAACAAAAGTGGTTTCGTTGTAATAAAATGCACCAATACCGGTATTAAAAAGCATCTTTGAAGTGTTTGGGTAAAGGTTAACCCAGGCATCATCCTCAAAAGTAATCAGGCCTTGTAAATCTTTCTGAAAGAAATTGAACCCGGCTTTGATTCCCAACGACAAACGCGAAGTAGGACTAAAATCGATGCTGTAAGCATAATCGAGGTAAATTCCGGTTTGCGAAAGCGGGCCGATATTGTCGTGCAAAAAGGTAAAACCGGCACCAATGCGGTAATCTAAAAAAGGCGAATTGATTGAAATTGAAGTAGTAGTAGGTTGCCATTCGAAACCAGCCCATTGTTTTCTGAAAATACCATTAATATTTAAAGCACCTTGGCTACCCGTGTAAGCAGGGTTGATGAGCACAGGGTTATTCATGTACTGGGTAAACATCGGATCCTGCTGGGCAAAAGCGCCCAATCCGACCAACATCAGTCCCCACAGAATAATATGCTTTAAATACTTAACTATCATTAATTTCACTTTAATTTATCGTTCAAGGAACAAAGCTCCTGCTTTTTCCCTGTTGTTTCCATAACGCAACACATAATAATACACGCCAACCGGAAGTTTACGGCTTCCGACAGCCATTTTTGCATTCGAATGACCATCCCATTGATCGTAATAACCACTGTATTCAAACACTTTATTTCCCCAACGGCTGTAAACGGTAAATTGGTTATCGGGGTAACGGTCGAGCCCCCTAATTACATAGAAATCGTTATCGCCATCGTCGTTAGGGGTAAACAGTTGTGGAGGGAAAATGATATCCTGTACAAAAACCCTTACTGTAGCAGTATCACATCGTCCGTAATAATCGCAAACAGCATACACAAAGGTATCGAGCCCAACAAAGTCGAGGTCGGGGAAGTACGAAACCAGCCAATTGCTTTCATCAACATCGAGGTAGCCGGTATTTGGATTGTGCGTAATTTGCATGGTTTGCGGATCCATATGCCGTGAATCGTTTTCCAAAACAGCTACAACAGCCACTTCGTCAACACCAATTGTCACAACATCGCCTATAGCTTGCGAATTCCATATTTCGTCGCGATCGAGAATGCCACTGCCATCGAGGTCGAGCATTTGGTCGCAGCTGGGTACTCCATCGCCATTATCATCCCAATCGAGATAATTGGGCACACCATTCTCATCAAGGTCGAAGTTCCAACCGTTGAGCGCAATTTCGTCGGCAGTTGGCATACAATCGTCATCGTCGTCGGGATCGAGATAATTAGGAATGCCGTCGCCATCGGTATCATCGTCGCACAAATTACCATTGCCGTTGATGTCTTCAGCAACATTGGGCACACCATCGGCATCGGCATCCAAGTCGGAACTCATTTGAATGCGTAAATACACAAAGGCTGTATCGGAAGCTGCACCCCTGTTATCGTAAACCAGGTACGATAAAGTATCGGTTCCGAAAGCGCAATCGGAAGGAATATAAACCATGGTACCGCTAATCGTATCGAATGCAAAAGTTCCTTGTTG
>JAFGAF010000001.1 GCA_016933815.1 Prolixibacteraceae bacterium | reverse complement strand
GAAAAATGGAATGTACACGTGCACGTACCCGAAGGAGCCATTCCTAAAGATGGCCCGTCGGCAGGTGTTACAATGGTAACATCGTTGGCTTCGGCTTTTACTCAACGCAAAGTGAAAAGCGATTTGGCAATGACCGGCGAGATTACCTTGCGCGGTAAAGTATTGCCCGTAGGTGGAATAAAAGAGAAAATTCTGGCAGCCAAACGTGCAGGAATTACCGACATTATTCTTTCATCGGATAACAAAAAGGATATTGACGAAATTAAAGATGTGTACGTAAAGGGCCTCAATTTTCATTATGTTGAAACAATAACCGATGTTTTGAACTTGGCATTGCTCGATGAAAAAGTTGAAAAGCCATTGGATATTTATTAGTAAAGTTTACATTTAGTTAAATTATATGCTGCCTGATACCAATTTGTATTACGGCAGCTTTTTTTTATATGTATTCTTTAAGTATCATGTATTGTTTCTTGGGCGCAAATGTATTATTTTGGTGAAAATTTTTTGAACTCAGGTTCTCGGTTTCATTTTAAAATATAGTTGATGAAGTTGCTTTTTACAGTGCTTGTCATTCTTTTGACAACAGTTGGGGGTTTTGGTGTAGGTATTGCAAAAGATGAAGCACGATTGATTGCTGTCAATTGGCAAAATCAAGTGTCGGACGGCCATTTTAGCATTGCCGATATCGACACCGTTCATGTTCGTTATCGAAATAGTTTTCCTGCAATATATATCGTTGTTTTTCAGCCAAAAGGCTGGGTAATGGTTTCGGGGCATAAAGCTGCATTGCCTGTAATTGCTTACAGTTCGGTTTCGACTTTCGATGTTTCGCACATGCCGCAACAGCTCGATAATTGGATAAATGGTGTTGCCAACGAGATTGAAAAAGTTGCCGAAATCGATTTGAAACCCGATGCAAAAATGGAACAAGTTTGGGAACAAATTAAAATTGCAAAACCAAAGCTTGCACCACTGGCAGCAACTGTAAGCTCTGCTGGTCCTTTGTTAAGCAGCCAGTGGGACCAGGGGCGCTATTACAACGAAATGGCTCCTGCCGATCCTTTGGCTACTACCGGCAATGGTCATGTTTGGATAGGCTGCGTGGCAACAGCTATGGCTCAAACAATGAATTATTGGAAATACCCGGCGTCGGGTACAGGAACCCATAGTTACAATCACCCCGATTATGGCGATATATCGGCCGATTTTGGTGCAAGCTTTTACAATTGGTCGGCTTTGCCCAATAAAGCAACTGCTTTAAACGAAGAGATGCAAGAAGTTAACTACCACGCAGCAGTTGCAGTGAACATGAATTTTGGTCCCTATTCTTCCGGTGCATATCTTAATGATGCATGCAATGCTTTAACTGAGCATTTCCGATTCAATACAACTATTTTTGAAGCCATTAAAAATGAATGGGATAACGAAACCGATTGGAAGGATATGTTGAAATCGGAAATAGACAATGGACGCCCTGTTATTTATGCTGGTTACAATACTACAGGTCGTTCAGGCCATGCTTTTGTTTGCGATGGTTATTCCAACGATTATTTTCATTTTAATTGGGGGTGGGGTGGTTATGCCGACGGAAATTTCTTACTTTCAGCTTTAACACCTGGCGGTAGCAATTACTCGTACAACCAGTCGGCAATTTTTGGTCTCGAACCGGTAATCCTTAAACAGATTCCGTCGCCATATACCGAAGGCTTCGAAAACGGAAATGCCGGTCATTTTAGCCTTTTCGGAAAAGCAAACCTTGTTTCAGATCAAAAACATTCGGGTTCATACAGTTTACGTTTGTCGCAGCAGGGCTTTTCTTCGTATTCAAAAAATAGTGCTTCATTGGCTTTTTTAGTGCCTTCCGATGGTAATCTTAGTTTTTGGGTAAAGCGGGTTACCGATACCGAATCGACATTCAATAAGCAACAAGCCTTTTTGTTGCCCCAGCATGGCGATACTCCCATTCATACTTTTTTTGATGCTTCGTTTACCGACGACGATTGGGTAAACTATACCTTCAATTTGAATGCTTATGCAGGTGAAACAGTGAGATTATTGTTTGTGCAACAAAATTTTGATCATTTTAAGGAACAATGGATGTATATTGATAATGTGTCAATTACAGGTGTTCATCAGAATTTACCGCCCTTTGAGCCTTCAAATCCGCAGCCTGCAAACGATGCTCAAAATGTTGAGCATGAGCCTGCTTTGCGCTGGTCCGGGGGCGATATTAACGGCGACGGGGTAACTTATTCGGTGTATTTTGGTACCGACAGCAATCCTCCTTTTGTGGCCGAAGTTTCAAACAACGTGTACACGCCTGGTTTGCTTAATCATAGTACAAAATATTATTGGTGGGTCGAATCAACCGATGGAGAGTTGACATCATCGGGGCCTGTTTGGTCATTTACCACACGTGGTATTCCGCCCGAAATGGGTCTTTGTGGAATTTCCGATTTAGCTTCAAATGCCGCAAAGGTATGTGGCGAAATATTAACAACAAATGGTGCCGAAGTTTATTCTACGGGTGTTTGCTGGAATAAAAAAGGACAACCTACAGTTGGCGATTATTATTCTTCAACCGATACGTTATCTGATACATTCAGTTGTCAGATTAACCAACTAGAACCTTTTACAAAATATTATGTGCGCTCGTTTGCCGAAAGTAACGAGGGCGTTGCTTACAGTCAACAGCAATCGTTTGTTACTTTGCCGGGGCTGCCCGTTGTTACTTTTGTCGGGTTGGTAAATGCTACGCGTACAAGTGCCACTTTAACAGGCGAAATTGACGATTTGAACGACTCTTTAATTGTGGCGAGAGGATTGGTGTGGAGTACCGTTCAGGGTTTTGATCCATTGCTGTCAAGCTCTTTTGTTGAAACCGGTAACTGGTATAATCCTGAGTTTTTCGATATCGAAGTCACAAACTTGCCCGGCCCCGATACTATTTATTTGAGGTTTTTTGCTGAAAATTCTGCAGGAAAAGCTTTTTCAAACGAACATTTGTTTGTGTTACCCAACACTGAACCTGTAGTCGATCTCGATTCCGACGATAGTTCACTCGCATCTGAAACAGGTTTCAATGGCAAAGTTTTCGAACAACAAGCTGGCGGTAAAGTAGCCGATACCGATGTGTCAATAACCGATATCGATGGTGATACCATTGTATCGGTTCGTTTTGAATTGATTAATCCGGTTCACGAAGGCTACGAATATTTGAAATATGTTGGCGCCGATGAACGTTTGCTGGTGAGTGGAAATGAATCAACCTTGATGGAAATACAGGCTGTTTCTACGATTTTAAACTCTGAATGGGAACATATTATTGGGCAAGTTGAGCTTTTTGTCGATGTTGATGCACCAAATACTAAAGATTTACGCAAAATTAAAATTTCTGTCAACGATGGTTTCGATAACAGCATGCAAGCCGAAGCCCGTTTGCAAGTTGTGGCAGTAAATGATGCTCCTGTATGTAAAACACTGCCTTATGTCGATGGCGAAGTGGTTTTTGGTGGCCGGGTTGCTGCGCGTGGCGGTCAATGGGCCGATGAACTCGATGCTTGTAAGTTAAAATACACCTCGAGTGTTAAATGGCAAGCATTAAATGATGGACAAGTTATTGATATTGAGAGTGAAAATGATTCCATCTTGACAATTGGAAACAACTTATGCGGTATGCAGATTCGTGTTGTCGAAATGGTTGAGGACTTAAATTGCGGGGG
>JAFGAF010000262.1 GCA_016933815.1 Prolixibacteraceae bacterium | reverse complement strand
GTGGCAAAAGGACGAAACATTGTAAATGTGATTTTGGTCGATTTTAGGGGGCTCGATACTTTGGGCGAGATTACCGTTTTGCTCATTGCTGCGTTGGGTGTTTACTCGTTGTTAAAAGTGAAGCAGGTAAAATGATTGTGAGTAAAAAATATTTCAGTTTATGAAGACAGTAATACTATCGACAACCGTTAAGCTTTTGATGCCTTTGTTTTTTTTGTTTTCGGTTTTTTTGTTGTTCAGAGGGCATAACCTGCCTGGTGGTGGGTTTATCGGAGGTTTGATGGCTGCTATTGCATTTTTCTTACATTCAATGGTTTTTGGTGTAAATGTAACCAAAAGAACTTACCGTTTGAATCCTGTACGTATTATGGCTTTAGGTTTACTGGTGGCTCTAATTGCTGTTGTTATTCCACTTTTTGTAGGTTTACCTTTGTTTACAGGTTTATGGGCAGGTTTTTCAATGCCTTTGGTTGGTAAGCCCGGTACGCCTTTGCTTTTCGATATAGGTGTTTACTTTGTAGTGATTGGTGTAGTTTTGAATATTACATTTGCTTTAACAAAATATTAGTTGCATGGATGTATTGTTATCGATATTAACCGGTTTACTTTATGCTGCGGGCTTATATCTTATGCTGCACAAAGGAATGGTAAAAATGATTATTGGCATAATGATGCTGGGGTATGCATCGAATCTTTTCCTGTTTATTATTGCCAAATTGGTAAGGGGCATTTCTGCATTGATTCCTCCGTCGGTACAAGAAATGGCCGGTGAATATGCCGACCCTGTGCCCCAGGCACTTGTGTTAACTGCAATTGTGATTGGTTTTGGTATTCAGGCATTTGCTATAGTGCTGTTAAGGCAGGTTTACCGTCGGACCGGCACAGCCGATATGGATCAATTGAACCGTACCGATAAATTAGATTAGAACATGATGATTGACAATCAAATAATACTTATACTTGTTTTGTTGTTGCCATTAATGGCAGCAGTACTCAATCTTTTCTTCTGGGGCAAAACAACGCTGCAACGTTACACCGGCAATATTTTTGTTATTCTGCATCTGATTGTGAGCATTCTATTGCTTCATCAAACAGTAAGCAATAAAATGGTGGTATTAAATGTTGGCAACTGGTTGCATGCCTATGGAATTGTGCTCGGAGTTGATATGTTTTCGGGCGCAATGATTTTACTTTCGTCTTTTTTGGCCGTTCTTGCATGGTTTTATTCGTCAAGCTGGATGGGCAACAAGTCTGTTAGTTCAATATTCAATGTTGTATTTTTTACCTTATTGATGGGGCTTACCGGTTCGTTTATGGCTGCCGATTTGTTTAACCTTTATGTGTGGTTTGAGGTAATGTTGGTTAGCTCATTTGTGCTTTTAACCTTGGGGGCGAAAAAATTTCAGCTCGAAGGGGCAATTAAATATGTTGCGATTAATGTTTTTGCATCGACAATATTTTTGGCCGGTGTAGGGCTCATTTACGGCTTAACCGGCACCATTAACATGGCTGTGGCAGGTATGGTAATTGAAAGCTTAGGAAATCATACTTTGGTGAATGTAGCCGGTGCTTTTTTCCTGATTGCTTTTGGGATAAAAGCTGCTATTTTCCCGCTTTTCTTCTGGCTGCCGGCATCGTATCATACTGCTCCGATAGGTTTCTCATCGTTATTGATGGCAATGATGACAAAGGTTGGTGTTTATACCTTAATCAGGTTTTTTACGTTGATTATTCCGGTCAGCAATACTCCTTTTCAACTTATATTTATGATTTTGGCCGGTTTTACAATGGTAGTGGGTGTTTTAGGAGCAGCGGCACAAACCGATTTCAGACGTATTTTGTCGTTTCATATTGTTTCGCAAATTGGTTATATGCTAATGGGTTTGGCTATTGGAACGCCATTGGCAATAGCCGGAGCATTGTTTTTTATACTTCACAATGTGCTGGTAAAGACCAATTTATTCTTTATTGCCGGGCTTATCGGAAAAAACACAGGAACTTATAGTTTACAGTATCTTGGTGGTATTTTTGCCAAGTTGCCTGTTTTGGCGTTGTTGTTTGCCATTTCGGCATTCTCGTTAACAGGCGTACCTCCGCTCACAGGTTTTTGGGGCAAATTTATTTTGGCTAAAGCAGGTTTCTTGTCGGGCGATTGGATCATTGTAACTGTTTCGCTTATTGTTAGCTTGTTCACTTTGTTTTCGATGACCAAAATATGGAATTATGCTTTTTGGAAACCTTTGCCCGAAGGCAAAATACTTCCGGCCAACAATTTTGCCGAATTGTTTGCCAAGAATAAGGCAATGCTTTTAGTCATTTTTGTGTTAACAGTTGTTATTTTGTGGGTGAGCTTTATGCCCAACCGGTTTTTAGAATTTGCCGAGGAGGCTGCTCGTTTTGTTGTTAACCGAGAAGAATACATGGGTTTCATTCTAAATAAAAATTAAATGATAAAATTACTAAAATGGGTTTTTTCTTTTGGTGCATTGGCTACTGCTGTTGCAGTATTGTGGGGAGCTGTGCCTGACAGAACAATATTCATATTTTTATCCTTTATTGGGTTTAGTTTTTTGGGCTGGTTATCGTCGGCTTTTTATAACCGAAAGGCATTTTTTCAGGTAATTCTTTTGTTTGAGCTGGTGTTGTATTTTATTTGGGAAATGATTAAAGCCAGTGTTATTGTTGCCATTGAGGTAATTACGCCTAAGCACTATATGGAGGCTGGCCTGGTTGCTGTTCCGCTCGATACCGAATCGGATCTTGAGCTTACCATTTTTTCGTCGTTGGTTTCGTTAACCCCGGGAACCTTAAGCCTCGATGTTTCGGTTGATAAAACAGTATTGTATGTGCACGCAATGTACATCCCCAATGCCGATGCCGGTGTTTTGGTTACACAATTAAAGAACGGATTCGAAAAAAGGGTAATAAATATTTTCAGACCTTAAAAATGATATAATAATGACATTAATGCAAACCATATTAACCGTAGTTCTGGTGTTGCTGGCCATAAGTATTTTGTTTGTGCTTTACCGTTTTATAAAAGGCCCAACTTTGCCCGACAGGGTTACAGCCTTCGATTTAATTACAACTATAATTATTGCAATCATTGCAGTTTTTTCAATTTTGTGGGATTCGACCCATTTTATCGATGTGGCCCTTGTATTGTCGCTAATTGCATTTTTGGGAGCTATGTCGTTTGCATTTTATTTAACCAAAAGAAGAAACGATGCCGGTAAATGATATCATAAGTGTAGTTTTAATATTGCTTGGCGTAATTTTTATTGGCTTGGCATCGGTAGGCATAATTCGTTTGCCCGATTTTTATTTGCGCATGTCGGCAATAACCAAAGCTGCAACATTGGGCTTGGCCATGGTGCTTATTGGTTTATCGTTGCATTTCGATGATTTGGAATTAACAATTAAGTCTCTGATAATTATATCATTGGTGTTGTTGACTGCTCCTGTGGGAGCACATGCCATATCGCGTGCAGCCTATAAGCAAGGTGTCGAATTTTGGGAAGGAGCCGTTATTGATGAGTTAAAACAATTGCAAAAACAAATGATAACTTTAGAAAAGCAACTTAAAGAAACGCCCGGCGATGCCGAATTGATGAGCCGATTAATAACTGCTTTAATGAAACTGCCCGAAGAACAAGGCGGAAGTTTACGAAAAGCCGAAAAGTGGGCTCTCGAATTGGTGAAAATTGATGAATTGAACGGGCGCCGTAGGTTGGCCGAAGTTTATTTGATTGGCCAAAGGTGGAAAAAGCTTGAGCATGAACAGGCTATGATTTGCCATCTTTCAAATTTCGAAACCGACGATGTTCAACAATATGTAAAAGCATTGGTTGAACAAAAAAAGTATCAGAAAGCCAGCGATGTAGTAGAGACGGCTCTTGCTGTACGAAATATTCCGCATTTGCTGTATTTAGGGGCAAAGGTGTCGTACAGGTATGGGGTAAATGCATCGTTTGGGCTCGATTGTGCCCGAAAATTTATTGCCAAAAATGCCGAACATCCGCTTTTCCCCGAAGTGCAGAAATACGGTCATGCATTGGCGCACATTTTACATGAAAGATTCTAATTTGTAATAGATGTTTTTACAGCAGTTGTTTGATCACTTTTTCGAGTCCGGTGTTGGTAGGAACCAAAATTGAATGCATTCCGGCTTTTTCGGCAGCTGTACAATTATCTTTTCTGTCGTCAACCATAACTGTTTCTTCAGCATTGAGCCCTGCGTCGTTCAAAACATATTCAAATGCAGCAATATCGGGTTTGCGATAACCAATTTCGTGCGAATAATAAACTTTTTTGAAAAGCTTTTTCAGTTTAAAGTGAAAACGGTTTTTGAATTCTTTCTCAAAAAAATCGACATGGTAAACATTTGTGTTACTCAATAGGTAAACATTGTATTTGTTGCCCAATTCTTGAACCATTCGTACGCGTATGGCTTTAAATTCCATTAGCATGGCACACCAGGCATCAACCATTTGTGTGGCGGTTATGGTTGGCAAACAGGCCTCGAGCATTGTTTTTTTGAACTCATCTTTGCTCCATTTGCCGGTCTCCATGGCCTCAACTACTTCGGGCAGGTTATCCCAATCAATTTCAACAAAAGTTTCGGGACGAAGTATGCGTTTGAACTCGCGATAGGTATTTTTGGGCTCAATGTCGATCAATACCCCACCTAAATCAAGAATCACATTTTTGATAATCGTCTGGTCTGTCATCGATGAAAATTATAAATTGCCGCAAAGTTAACAATCAAAAATTCCGATGAGAATAAACGGGCAAAAATTT
>JAFGAF010000261.1 GCA_016933815.1 Prolixibacteraceae bacterium | reverse complement strand
TCGAGCATCGAAAGGCTAACGAATGGCCCTCCCATAAAATCGTTCACTACGGTCCACAAGCCTCGCATTTCGGCAGTGTGGTTGCCATTGCGCTTAAAAACGTTGTAAACAACCGGCACTTGGTTTTCTGTCGACATGTATGAACCTTCGAGGGGCCCAGGAACATTGTCGCGCAAAACAATGTTTCGTTTTGCAACCATGTATTTTGATGTAAAGGTGCTGTCGTCGGTGTAGGGGTAACTGTAAATAAGAATTCCTTGACTAATTTCGGGAGTTTCGAATTTTATCCACATGAAATCGTCGTTGTTTTCGGCTACAACAAAGCCAGGAGGTACGTTTATTTTGATATTGAAGCGTTCGCTAACGGTGTTCAATACAGCTTTGTCGTGGTATTTTGTGTAGTTGAGGCTTAACCTGTCGCGTTCGGCACGCATAAAAAAAGCTACTATTCGATCGGAATTTTGGGTAAGAAGATCGGCCATTTCTTTTTGGTTTCGTGCATTGATGTATACAATTGCCTGTGTATAGGCATGTACATCGCGTTTAAATGCTATGCCGCTTTCGTTAAGCGAAGGTTTAATGTTGGAAATGAGCAAGTTTCGGCTTGTTTTAAAAATTTCGCCAAAAGCTTCGTGGGGGATATTTATCAGGTCGAAAATGGGTTCATCCTGAGGTAAACTCAATTGGGGTTGTCCCAATGTTTCTTTAATCAGCGTGCCGGCTTGGGCATTCCAATCGTTGGGTGAAATTACAATTACCAATTCGCCTGCTTTGCCGGTTACATTTTTCATCATCGATGTTTGGTTGCGGTTACTGCATGCAAACATCATAAGTATAGCTGCTACAATAATTAGTGGTCGAAATGCACTTTTCATATAAGTTAGGTTTTAAATTTTAACGGGTTACGAACAACAAAAACCCCGCCAAAAAGCAGGGTTAATTATTTTCGTGTTATTTTTTTTCACCTTGTTCGACTTCTTTGTCGTTGTCGGGTTCGTTGCTGGCATTTTTGAACTCTTTGATTCCTTTTCCAAGCCCTTTCATTAGCTCAGGAATTTTTCGTCCGCCGAAAAATATTAAAACTATAATTAGGATGATGAGAATTTCTTGTCCGCCAAACCAGCCTGCAATCATATTAATTTCCATATTGTGTTAATATTAAATTCAATGCAAATATAATAAACTGTTTTTAATAAAGGTTGAACGCTTCAATTTTATGTGCTACTTAATGATGTACCGAATAATGTCGTTGGCATTGGCATATACAACCAAAATAAGTAAAATTGTTAGCCCCACATACTGTGCGTATTCCAAAAATTTTTCGCTGGGTTTACGCCCCGAAATTATTTCGTATAGAACAAACATTACATGGCCACCATCAAGGGCGGGTATGGGCAGAATATTCATGATGCCGAGTATTATGGATAAGAAGGCTGTCATGTTCCAGAATACCCTCCAATTCCAAATGCCCGGAAAAATACTGCCAATGGTAATGAAACCTCCCAACGATTCGTAACCTTTAGTGGTTCGGTTAAATATAAGTTTGAACTGTTTAAGGTAATCGGCCGATGTTTTCCATCCCATAGCAATTCCGGCTGGTATTGATTCCAGAAGTGAATACTTGATTGTAGCAAATTCGAAATGTTCCGAATAATTTTTGTTCCAGCTAATGCCAAGCATACCCTCAGAACTAAGTGTTACCGGTAGTTCGAGCAATTCTTGGTTGCGTTTTACGGTAACCAATACTTGTTGTCCTTTGTGTTGTTGCAACTCATTGGTATACTGATCGTGGAATTCGAAAGTTTTTTGATTTATTTGAATAATTTCATCACCAACGGCTAAACCTGCATCGGCAGCAGGCGATTGTTTTCCAAAACCGGCCACTGTCATTTTAAACGGAAACCGTAGCCCAATAAGGTTTTTAGCTTTGAGCATTTTGGCAATGTCTTTGTCGTTGATGAAAAT
>JAFGAF010000260.1 GCA_016933815.1 Prolixibacteraceae bacterium | reverse complement strand
TGCACGAATAAAGTCAATTGTGCCCATAAAATCGTACGAAATGAGCAATTCATCAGCATCGGGGCGAATTTGGTCGGCAAAATTGATGAGGATGCGGACAATTTCGCGCCTTTCGTTGTTTTCGAGTTCACGCAAACGGTTGTTCATTTCAACCACCTCGGCAGGTTCAATAAAAACGGTTTTTCCGGTTGCCGATTCGTCGTGAACAATGCCGTTGATTTTCTTTTTGTTGGCTGCAACTACAGGTATCACAGGTCGCCCGTCGCGAATCGATACAGTGGTATCGTCGTCAACAACCCCTTCGGATTGCAGTTGACGCATAATTTGCTGTATTTTTTTCCCAACACTGTTTTGTAGCGAAAAAATACTTCGACGTATATCGTGCAGTTCGGGCGAGGCGTTGTCTTTAACTTTGCCTTGTTTATCGATTATTGCATCGATTGCTCCTATTGTATTGTTAAAAACGTTGATATCGGTGGTAAGGGCTTTCAGCAAAGGAAATTTTTCACCGTTATCGCCTTTAAAAAAATTAACAATTGCCCTAATGGTTTCCAGGGAGTTACGCAACCTGAACAATTCGACAACATCGATAAATGTACCTTCAACTTTAATGGTTTGAAGCGACTTTCGCATGTCGAAGAAATAACTTGTTGGAAAATTATCGTGTTCGTGCAGTATGGTCAAAAACTCGCTAACCAAGTTCGTTTGGTAATCGATTGCTTCAAATTGAGTCATAAAACTGATCTGCTCAACCAATTCTTTGCCAATATCGCTGAGGCAATACGAAAAAAGCATTTGCCTTATTCGATCGAAACCAATTTTTTGTTCAAAATTATCGGGATAAATAGCGGGCATGCTTTCAAATTATAAAAAATAAAATGAAGAATCAGTGTTCAATTATGGCTAAGATATCGTTAATGCTGAAGGGTTTCACCATCAAATCGTTCATTCCAATATTTTTACACTTATCAACTTCCTCGGGCTGACTGTTTGCCGTTGTGGCAATAATAACTATTGGTTTTTCAACCTTGTTATCGGCCTCCATTTTACGAATTTTGATGGTAGCTTCGTAACCGTCCATTATTGGCATTTTTACATCCATCAAAATTACGTCGTAAGTGTTGTTTTTGAATTTTTCCAACACTTCGGCTCCGTTTTGTGCTATATCTATTACGTCGGCAATTGGTTTTAAAACAAAGGCCGAAACTTTAATATTAATTGGATTATCTTCGGCAACCAGAATTTTATATTTTTTTCGCTCTGTCATTACTATGCTAAATTACAGATAGTTATGTTCGTTAATTGTTACTTTTTTAAACATGATTTCGAAATAGAATGTTGAACCCATGTTTTTTTCGCTAATTACTTTAAGTTGTCCCCCCATCATTTTTATCAATTGACTGCTGATGGCCAATCCCAAACCGGTACCTCCGTATTTTCGGGTAGTTGATGAGTCGGCTTGTGTAAACGATTCAAAAATATGATCGATTTGCGAAGTATCAATACCAATGCCGTTATCGATTACCATAAATTTAACACAATGATGAGTTTCGGAATGCCCGATGTATTTTGCATCGATAGTTATTTGTCCTTTTCGTGTAAATTTGATTGAGTTGCTGACCAGGTTTACAAATATTTGTTTAAGCCTTTGCTTGTCGCCATTCAACATTTCAGGTATGTTGTAATCGTATTTAACCTGAATTTCGTTACTGCTTTCGTTGGCATTAATCGTCATTTGATCAACAACTTCGTCAATAACATCTTTGATATATATGGTTTCTGTTTCGAGCGAAAGTTTTCCGGTATCGATTTTTGAAAGGTCGAGTATATCGTTAATAATATTGAGCAGATTATTGCCCGAACGTGCAATAATACCTACAATCTTTTGTTGTTCTTCGTCGAGAGGGGTCATGCTTAACAGTTCGGCCATACCAATAATACCGTTCATTGGGGTACGTATTTCGTGGCTCATGTTCGATAAAAAATTGCTCTTTGCCTTGCTGGCTTCTTCGGCTTTTTGCTTGGCAAACTCGAGTTTTTGTTTTATAAGCATTTGTTCGGTAATATCGGTCGATATCCCAACAATGCCTTCGAACTGGCCGCTATTGTTTTTGTATGGTATTTTTGTGGTTGTAACCCATTTAACTGCTTCAGTTTTAAAGTCGAATTGTTCAATTTTATTGTAAATTGGTTTTCCTGTTTTAAAAATATTGATTTCTTCGTTCCTTAGTTTCTCAGCTTCGGTTTTTGTGTAGAAATCGAAATCGGTTTTGCCAATTAATTGATCGACAAATTTCACACCGTGCATTTTTGCCAATGCTTTGTTTGCCCGAATAAATTCAGAGCTTGAATTTTTAATATAAATAGCCGATGGAATAAGGTCTATCAACAACTGGAGCATATCGCGTTCGGCAGTTAATTTTTGTTCAATTTCAATTAGTTGGCTAATATTTCGCGATATTCCGGCAGTTCCAACCAACCTCTTCTGATCGTCAAATATTGGCAACTTCATTGAGTTGAGCCAAATATCTTTCCCGTCGGGGCTTTGGATATGTTCTATTTTACTTTGTGGTGTAGCATCAAAAATTATTTGCTGCTCGGTAATGAACGATTGTTTTGCATTTTCTTCGTCAAAAAAATCGAAGTCGGTTTTGCCAATTGCATCATCGCTTTTTTCAACGCCCAATAAAGTGGCTTCGGCCTTGTTTATTTTTATGAATTTACTGTCAATATCTTTAAAATAGATAAAGTCGGGGCTTTCGTCCATTAATACTTTCAGTAGTTTTTCGTCGGCCAGATGATTGTTTTCTTTGGGTAAACTTTGATCTAAAACCTCGTATTTACCAACAATACCAATAATTACACCTTCTTTTTTATGAGCGAACTTACTAATGCGCAACCATTTTTTTTCACCTTTAAAATTGCTTATTTCTTTTTCGAAATTCACAACAGGCTGACCGTTTTTTAAAATTTGTCCATCATAAGCAGAAAATTCAATTGCCGATTTCTCGTCAAGCAAATCATCGTCGGTTTTACCAATAATCTGTTCAACACCATCGTGACCAAAATCGGTGGCAAAAAGTGTGTTACATCCGATGTATTTACCGTCGGAATTTTTCCAAAAAACACGTTGCGAAATAGAATTGAGAAGATTTTCGATTTCGCTAACCGATGTGTTGATCAGTTTACGTGGGAATACTGTTTCGGAGTGACCTTTAAGCATTTTTCGGGCAAGACTGATGGTTGCATAAAGTTGTGCTTGCGAGAAATTAAATGCCAAATATTGATCGGCAATAGTTTCGAGTCTTTTATCGTTGGTAATTTGCTCTTCACCCTCATATATGTAAACCAGAAAGTTACAAGTTGAAAGTTGTTGAAGGTCGTTGAAGTTTGATTCAACGGTACTGTTGTTAAAGAGAAAAACCTTATCTTTTCGGAAGGTAGTAACTCCCGAAAAATATAATGAAGCAGCTGTTTGATTAACAATTATTTCCTTGTTTATTTTTGAACTAGCTACTCTTAACTTCTTATTAAAATCGTCGTTACTAAATAACTGTATGATCTCGAACATAATAAATCGATTACAATCAGCGCTAAAAATAATACAATTTCTATAATCTACTACCTTTTTTGGAGGCAAATCTGGAATTCCACTCCTCCCTGAAACTTTTTATCTCACTCTTCATTTCTTTACGAAGCGCTAAAATTCCAATTAGGTTAGGTATCGTCATCAGGGCAATGGTAATGCCTGAAAAAATCCAAACAATAGTTGTGTCGATAAAAGCTGCAAAGAAAAAACCTGCAACATATATCAAACGATAGATCACAATGTATTTTATTCCGAATAAATAAGTCACTGCCCTGTCGCCATAATACGACCAACTAATCGATGTTGAAAAAGCGAAAAGCAACAAGCCTATGGCAACAATGTACCGGCCCCAGTTGCCAAACCAGCTACGCGAAAAAGCTTCGGTTGTTAAGGGTGCGCTATGTATAAGCGATTGGCCTGAAAAAACGATATTCGATTGACGTTCGATTTTCCCATTGTTAACGTTTATTTGCCCACTAAACAACTGGTTATTTGAATCGTAAACTTTCACATTTTCGGCTATCGAACGGGCATGTAATAAAGTAATATTGTTGTTTGAAATTTCGCCATTTTTTATTTCGAGTTTGCCGCTAAATGCCTGTATTTCTTTATTCGACGATAAAAATTGTTTGAGTTTTTCAATATCCTTAGGGTTTGAATCAGAAAAATATTCGTTAAGTACAACCATATCGGCATTCTGAAATTGGTTATCGATTTTTTCGGACCATACGCCCGAAGCCAATAAAGTTAAACCGGTTAGCATGCAAATGATTATGGTATCGATAAATGGCTCAAGCAAAGCAACCAAGCCTTCCGAAACCGGTTCATGTGCACGCGCAGCAGCATGAGCAATTGGTGCCGAACCCTGCCCTGCTTCGTTCGAGAACAGGCCCCGATTAACCCCCCGGTTAAAAGCAAACGCAAAACCAGCACCCAAAAAGCCACCTGTTGCAGCCGATCCGGTAAAAACATCGTTTACAATAGCCAATAACGATGGCCAGATATTTTGATAATTAAAGCCAATAACAGCTATTGCTCCTGTAAAATAAATTAGTGCCATAATGGGCACAAGCCTTGCTGTTACTTTTGCAATGCGCTTAATACCGCCAACTATCACAAAGGCAAGTAAAACTGCAAGTACTGCTCCGGTAATTATTTTATTAACACCAAAGGTTGCAAACATCGAATTGGCAATAGAATTTATTTGTGGCAAACTACCGGTTCCGAACGACGAGAATATTGTGGCAACAGCAAATATTGCTGCTAACCAGGGCATTTTAAGCCTGTTTTTCATGTAATACATAGGTCCGCCAGCCATGGTTCCGTCGGGAGCTGTTTCGCGATATTTATGCGAAAGTGTTACTTCAACAAACTTGGT
>JAFGAF010000259.1 GCA_016933815.1 Prolixibacteraceae bacterium | reverse complement strand
GGGCAGCGCTTTTTCTTCCTCGATGAAGGTTTTGGTTCGCTCGACAAAGAATCGTTGACAATTGTGTTTGAAACCCTTAAAACCCTGCACAAAGAAAACCGCATTGTGGGGCTCATTTCGCACGTAGAGGAAATGCAACAGGAAATTGACAATTATGTGAAGGTGAATAACTCACCCGAGCAAGGTAGCATCATTCAATGCAGTTGGGAGAATTGAAATTTTACGATTAAGACGTGAAAAATATAGCGCTACCATTAAGCATCACTCAAAAAAACACCAAACTTTATCGAAACTTGCAAAAACTGAAAGTTTCGATAATTTAACTATCTTAATTTTATTTAAAATAAGTAAGACATTTAATAAAGGGGCCACGGATTCTAAGGTTGTTGGGCGGCGATTGCAATCGAAGATCCTCGCTACCGCGCCATTGTATCGCGTGGGCAATTAAATTATATTCCTTATTTTTAGGTCTCAACTGTAACTGTAAACGAAATGAGCCGTAACTACAAGTTTTATTATCCAGATGGTGTTGTTTCATAAGATTCGCCGTTGTTGAATGGCTGGATGTTTTTACCAGGAACGAATACAAAGACATAGTACTCGATAGTTTGCGCTATTGCCAGCAAGAAAAAGGAATGGAGATATTTGCATGATGCATAATGTCCAGCCATGTTCATTTAATTTTCCGGAGTGCTTGGGGTCAGAAGCCAGAATTACTGATTGGTGATTTTAAAAGGTTCACCAGTAAAGCAATTGTACAAGCAATTATTGAAAACCCTAAAGAGAGCCGAAAAGATTTCCTACTTGAACAATTCAGAAAGGCGGGGAATAGTGCATCGAATGTAACTCAATATCAGTTTTGGCGTCACGACAACCATCCAATCGAATTATGGAGCAATGAAAAAATCGATTACTTGCATAAAAATCCGGTTGATGCAGGATTGGTTTTTAAGGCAGATGATTACATTTACTGCAGTGCAGTTGACTATGCAGGGGAAAAGGGTTTATTGGACGATTTGATAGTATGTAAGTAGATTAGATTACTGAAAACCACGCGATGCAATCGCGCGGAAGCGAGGGGGGGAGAGGAACGCTGGGAAATGCGTATTTTAGACGACTGAATAGTTACCTAAATTTATAAAAACAGTTTCGTGCTGTTTAAATTTTGGTTTTATTGCATGACCTTTTTAGATGATACGGATTACTACGTTGCAATTATATCTGTCATGAAGATCAACCATTAAACCTCTCAAAAAACTATTTGCAACTATAAATAATCTTTTTTGTCTATAAAAGAAACGAACAAAAAATATAAAATGGACACAAATGCATAATTTGATTAAAGTAATCATGATTATATTGACATTCTGCCTCTTCAATTCTTGTGCGGAAGAATTTATTGTTGATACAACTGCAGATGAAACCCTCAACAGAGTAATCGATTCAGAATTCAAATTTAACAGGATGCCCGGGATGGCGTATGTAGCTGTAAATGGCGATTCAATTGTTTTGATGGATGCAAGAGGATATGCAAATGTTGCAGAAAAAAAAATATTTACACCTCAAACAAGAATGGAAATTGCATCCATTTCAAAAACAATTATTGCCACAGCTATTATGCAACTCCATGAGGCGGGTGTGTTGAATATCGATTCATCTGTTAATCAGTATTTACCGTTCAAAGTTGTAAACCCATTCTACCCTAACGACTTTATTTCTTTAAGGATGTTACTGACTCATACCTCTTCAATTTCCGATGTTAATCAGGACAATTCTTTGATTGTATTGCACGGTTACGAGGACTATCCACAGTCAATAAATGATTATTTACACGATTATCTTGTTGAAGGAGGTCAATATTACAGCAAAGAGTCATACTCAAATATTAAACCTGGTGAGAGTTATGATTACTCAAATATTGGAGCAACATTACTTGCATTGGTTGTTGAACAGGTTTCGGGTACCGATTATAATAACTATTGCAAAGTACATATCTTTGAACCATTAGGCATGAACCGTACTACCTTCTTTTATAGCGAAACACCTAAGGAAGAAATGGCTATCCCCTATCTTGATGTAAATGATTTAAATCCGGAAAATCCTTTTAACAGTTATCCTGATTATCCCGATGGACATTTAATCACAACCGTAGAAGATTTATCAAAATTCCTGAGAGCCTATATAATGGACGGGATTCTCAACGGGTATCAATTGTTAAAACCATCTACTATACAACTAATGCTGACGCCCAATCAATATGATTTTGGATTGATTTGGTATACTTCAGTTATGGCTAATACTTCTGTATGGCGTCACAATGGCGGATGGATGGGTATTTCAACTGAAATGCGTTTTGACCCGATTACAAAAACAGGAATAATTGTTTTTATAAATCGTACAGGATGTTATCCTGAGACCTTATTCGAATCTCTTCATCAATATGCAAAAAAACAATAACTATGGTTAGAAAAATATTTTTCTCATTGCTTTTCGTTTCATTTTTCATCGCCACTAAAGCAAACCCAGCAGACTCCCTGCACCTAAATAATATTGGTGTCACTGTAGGTTACTGGGGAACACCTGCCAAAACAACTGGATTTCAACTTGGATTGCAGAAATATCAATTAAACACAGAAAAATTTAAAATATTAACTAATTGCGATTTAGTAGTTGAAAAAAGGACTAATTCTTATTCTTCTTTTGGAGTATTATTATCAAGTGGGGTAAGACGAACCTTTAAATTTGGATTATTCTTGGAATACAACATAAAATCGGGATACATTGGAAGTTATTATACGTTCGATCTCTATAAAGTAAACTCTAATGGAGATGTAATGAATATTGGGAAAAAGATATATCACACTTTTGTCTTTGGAAATTCATTTGGATTTGGTTACGATTTTTACACAACAACAAAAATGAATTTGCAATTATTTGTAAAACCGGTTCTCTATTATCGATATCCGAACCTTGACAATCCTTTTTATCTCAATAATTTCGGATTAGAGGCAGGAATTATTTTTCATCCATCATTCTACAATAAAAAAAATTAATATCCTTCTCATCAGGATATGTAAAATAACCAGCTAATCGATATATACTGTAAGGACTGCGAACGCCGGTGCATATTAACTTCGCTGATTTACAATTGTAATATGCGCCTTTCTAGCTTCGGTAGATATATTAACGCATGCAAGCTACAAAATTGAGATTGCCAATAGAGAATTGAAACGCCTTTAAGAAAAAGAAAAACTGATAATTATGAACTTTGCCAATAAAATTACAGCATTCTTCATCTCTCGCCCCGATTACTTTCTGAAAAAAATTTCAGCACGTTACCCGCTTTCGGCAGAGCAACTCAATAAGTTCGGCAATGTGCTGCATTGGGATTTGGTTTCGGCTAACGAAGCAATAAAGTGGAATAAATCGGTAATCGATGCCAATACCAACAAACTCAATTGGGATATTTTTACGTGCAATGCAAAAGCTTTTTCCGATTTATCGCTGCTTGAAAAATACAACGATTTAATCGATTGGCGGGGCAGCAACGGCTGTTGTGGCAATTCAATTACCGAAAATGCAGGACTGCCCTGTGATTAAGCTTTTATTGACAGGGTGGAATCAAAAATCGATTTTTACAAGCGTTCACAAAGTACCTGTGTGAAATGGACGGAGCGCATGATCGATAAATACATTGAACGGTGGGTTATGCCATCGTTGGCATGCAACGAATCTTTCCCCTGGTCGGAGAAACTCTTCGTTAAGTACCTCGACATGTCGTATTTCAAATATTACCCCTTTAAATGGAATCCGGCACTAATCAGCGATTTTGGTTATATTCAAAAATACAAGTATTTTTTGCTGTGGAGTTCAATTTGTGCCAACAAAAACCTGCCTTGGTCAGCGCTCAATTTGCTCAATAAATGGAAAGATTATATCGATTGGTGGGGCATTGCCTTAAATCCTTACTTTTTTCTTAACGATGAAAATTTCTTCTATTCAAATCTCAACAAGAGGTATGACAAAAACTACAGAAACTTCAGGGCACTTTCGTCAAACGCTGCATTGCCCTGGTCATTAGATTTTATTTGTAGCTACAATGCCTACTGGATATGGGAAAGGCTGAGTTTAAATGAAGGTTTGCCGTGGAGCATCCAACTTATTGAAACGTATCCCGACAATTTAATTTGGGGCGGCAAAGTTCCGGGGTCTATACTCGACGACGAAGGAAATCTAATTTCCCCAACCGGGTCTTTAATTAGATAAGAGGCATGGTGCATAACGAAGCCTTGCCATGGTCGGTCGATTTTATAAAGCACTTTGAGCACGTAATTGATCTTGACGAGTTGTCCAGCAACAATGGTGCATGGGAAAAGGCATTTGAAAACCATGTTGACGATGGTTTAATCGATTTGGAAATGAGAAGAATATGAATACGAATTTTTTTCTTCGCAATTATTTGGCATTCATTCAAAAATATATACTTTTGCAGTCCGAAAGTTTTCGAGTTGGTTCAATAAGCGAAAAACAAAGGTTTTTCCACCTTCCGAATGAAATTAATTATTTTTGAAAGTATGTACGCAATTATTGATTTTAACGGTTCGCAGTACAAAGTAGAAAAAGACAGCAAACTGTATGTGAACAGGTTAGAAACTCCCGAAGGAGAAACATTTGAAATTGAAAGGGTACTTTTGGTTGA
The DNA here is from genome assembly GCA_016933815.1 of Prolixibacteraceae bacterium. GTDB lineage: Bacteria > Bacteroidota > Bacteroidia > Bacteroidales > Prolixibacteraceae > Roseimarinus. The sequence continues at coordinate 1,972 of JAFGAF010000259.1, read as the reverse complement.
CAACGATGGCGATGTTAAAGTAGGTACTCCGGTAGTAAAAGACGCTAAAGTTAGCGCAAAAGTTCTTCAACACTTGAAAGGCGATAAAGTAATCGTTTTCAAGAAAAAAAGAAGAAAAGGTTACAAGGTTAAAAATGGCCACCGCCAATATTTAACCCAAATACAAATTGAAGATATTGTTGCATAATAAAAAAAGTAAAATACCATGGCTCATAAGAAAGGTGTAGGTAGTTCAAAGAACGGACGTGAATCGGAAAGTAAACGATTAGGCGTTAAAATTTGGGGCGGACAAGCTGTAAAAGCAGGTAACATTATCGTTCGTCAACGTGGTACACAACATCACCCGGGCAACAATGTAGGTATTGGTAAAGACCATACCTTGTTTGCATTAATCGATGGTGAAGTGTTTTTCCAAAAGAAGCAAAACAACAGGTCGTTTGTATCTGTGCTTCCTAAAGCAGAAGTGAACTAATTATCAATCAAAATGATAAGCAAAGGCTTTCCAAAATTGGAAAGCCTTTTTTGTTTTACTGTTAACCTTTTATTGGCATTGGTTTAATTGTTTTTTTGAATGCATAATAGTATTATCTTTGCTAACCTTATTTTTGAAATATTTTTGTACACTAAAACCTGTATTATAACAAATTATAATCATTATCGAGATGAGTAACACACTTACAAACAAGGCTGCCGACAACATTCGTATTCTTGCAGCAGCCATGGTTGAAAAAGCCAAAAGCGGACACCCCGGCGGAGCCATGGGCGGAGCCGATTTCATTAACATCCTGTATTCAGAATATCTGAACTACGATCCAAGTGACATGACATGGATCAACCGCGACAGGTTTTTCCTCGATCCCGGCCACATGTCGCCTATGCTTTATGCCCAACTGGCCTTGGCAGGAACTTACAGCATGGAAGATTGTGCCAATTTTCGCCAATGGGGAAGCGTAACACCCGGACACCCCGAAGTGGATGTTGAACGCGGTGTTGAAAATACTTCAGGACCACTCGGACAAGGCCACGTAATGGCTGTTGGTGCTGCTATTGCCGAACGCTTTTTGGTTGCACGTTTTGGCGAATGGATGGCACACAAAACCTACACTTTCATTTCGGATGGCGGTGTACAGGAAGAAATTTCGCAAGGTGCCGGACGTATTGCAGGCTACCTTGGCTTGAACAACCTGATCATGTTTTACGACTCGAACGACATTCAGCTTTCGACCGAAACCGATGCAGTTACCACCGAAGATACTGCAAAAAAATACGAAGCTTGGGGTTGGAACGTGATGACCATTGATGGTAACAATGCCGACCAAATTCGCGAAGCCATCAATAAAGCCCAAAACGAAAAAAACAAACCGACAATCATTATCGGTAAAACCATTATGGGTAAAGGTGCTTTAACCGAAGCAGGCGAAAACTACGAGCGCAAATGTGCCACCCACGGCATGCCACTTGGCGAAGCCGGTGCTTCGTTTGCAAAATCAGTTGCCAACCTTGGTGGCGACCCCGAAAATCCATTTGTGATTTTTCCCGAAGTACAGGAAATGTACGCAAAACGTAAAGAAGAACTGATTAAAGCTGCAGCAGCTAAAAAAGCAGCTCAAGCCAAATGGGAAGCCGAAAACCCCGAAATGGCAGCAAAACTTAAAACTTTCTTCTCGAACGAAGCACCTGCAATCGATTATGCAAAAATTGAACAAAAAGCAGGTTTAGCAACCCGTGCAGCATCGGCCAACGTATTGGCTGTTTATGCCGAACAAGTTGAAAACATGGTAGTTTCGTCGGCCGACTTATCGAACTCCGACAAAACCGATGGTTTCTTGAAGAAAACCAAAGCTTTCACTAAAGGCGATTTCTCAGGTAAATTTCTGCAAGCCGGTGTTAGCGAACTAACCATGGGATGTATCATGAACGGTATGGCTTTACATGGCGGTATCATTCCTGTTTGCGGTACTTTCTTCGTTTT
>JAFGAF010000258.1 GCA_016933815.1 Prolixibacteraceae bacterium | reverse complement strand
CCCCTGTTTTTATTGGTGTTGATGTTGCCCGATTTTCCAAACTTTTTGAAAATAATCTCAATTTCGTCGGGTGAAATGCCTATTCCTGTATCTTTTACATAGAATTCAATCCTGTTTTTTTGTGACAGGGTGTACCCAAATTCAATTTCGCCTTCGTCGGTAAATTTGAGCGCGTTGTTCAACAGGTGCGACATAATTTCGTAAATGCGCTCGGGGTCCGAAACAATGGCAAAGTTGGGATCGGTGTTTTCTTTGGTGGTTTTTATGGTAAGGTGTTCTTTTTCAAGTATGTTTTGTTTCGATGCTACATCGTTCGATAGCTTGTCGATGATGCTGTTGATGTAACACTTTTCCTTTTTGGGCTTTATTTGGTTGGTTTCCAGCTTGGCAATCTCAATAATGTTGTCCATTAAATTGAGTATGTCGTTACTGCTGTCCTGAATAAACTTTAAGTATTCAAGCTGTTCTTCGGGCGTTGTGCTCGAGTCGCTCAGTAAGCTGGTAAAGCCGGTTATTGAATGCAAGGGTGTGCGTATTTCGTGGGGCAAGTTATCGAGGAAAGCCGATTTAAGTCTTTCGGCATCTTCAACCTGTTGCTTGGCCCTGTGCAGTTCGGCTTCAATTTCTTTTTCGTTGCTAATGTCGCGCAACAAAATAATTTGATACTGATTACCGCCAATCTCCAATGTTTTAATAAACTCCGAAAACCAATATATTTTACCGTTTTTGGCAATAACCCGTTTGTCGAACAAAAATGAATTGAGCCCGTTTTGTTGGGTTTCGTTCATTAATGCTTCTTGCTTTTCAATGTCTTCTTTATAAGTGAAATAGGTCCAAGGGTTTTCGGCAATTTCCTTAAAACTGTAACCAATTTTGGTAATCAGGTAATCCGAAATGAGTAAAACCTCGTTGGTTTGTTTGTTTTTGATGATTACGCCTAACGGAAGCTCTGAAAAAAGTTTCCGATGATCTTTGTCCTTAAAGGCGATGTTGATATCGAATTTATATGGCTTTACAATGAGCAAAAGTTCGTTGTGGGCATAAGGCGAAAGGCTGAGTTGTACGGGTACTTTTTCGCCGTCGAGTTTTCTGATGCAACCAATGGTGTTTTGCTCTTCGGTAAGCGGTTCAAGCAAATTGGCTGTGGTGTTCAGCTTCTCAATCAGTTCGCTTGTTTTTTCAATATTGAACCCGAAAGTTCGAACAAAACATGAATTTGCAAAAACTTCTTTCGATAAAGTATCGATAATTAGTAAAGGTAATGGTAGTAAGTTTGTATCAATATTTCGCCCCATAGAAATGCCCGTTATTCAAAACGTAAAACAATAATTAATTTAACAATAATGCAAATTTTCAAAGTACTTTTTGATGAATGGTCATTTTTTATTGAGCAAAGCATTCAATAGCATTACTAAATTGTCGTTGTCGAGTTTTTTAGCAATAATTTTTTTTTCTTTATCAATTAAGTAAATCATAGGGGATGAGCGTACATTGTATTTAAAACGGTAAAGGCTCCGATGCGGAACATCCCAAACGTGATGCCAACCGGCCAGTTGGTGTTCTTCGACAAATTCGGCCCATTTTTCGTGATTATCGCTCATGCAAACGGCAAACACATCAATGTTGTTGTCGATAAATTTAAGGTAAACATCGTTGTAAAGTGCCGGTACCGATTTTTTGCAATGTCCGCAATCGTATTCATAAAATACAATAATGGTATAGTCGTTGTGCAACTGGTGCAAGCTTAATGTTTCTCCGTCAATGGTTTCCATAAGCATTTCGGGGGCAATGTTGCCAATCAGGTTTGGGCGGGTCAAAAATACTTCTTCTTGTATTTTGGCCATTTGTGTCGAATCGGCCCAGGTTGCTTTTCCGCTTAAATACACTTCGTCGGCAATGGCAACAAATACGGCATCCATGCCCATTATTTTCGATTGTACACTGTTATTAAGTAAAAATGCTGCAAGGTATTGGTACATTGCATTGTGAGGCTCGGCAATGCGCAGCAATTTTTTTGCTTGCGGAATAATTGAGTCGGGGCTTTGAATGAGTATTTTGTTAAAATAAGTATCGAGTTTTGGTTTCAGCAATGGCGTGCGCAAAAGGCGTTCGTCGGTAAAATCAATGCCCTCGAGAAAATGATCGCGCCTGTAATTGTAGGCATG
>JAFGAF010000257.1 GCA_016933815.1 Prolixibacteraceae bacterium | reverse complement strand
TGATAGTATCGAACAGGTTATTGTTGCCCAAATCGGAAACCAAGTAGTGTAGTTTGTTGGGGGCAATGGCCAATATTTGGGGTACATTACAGCCATGTTGTTGTAATGTATTTGTAAAACTGAAAAAAGCTTCGTTTTCTTTTAATATTGGATTATATGCACCAATCGCAGTTATTTCATTTTTGGTGAGCCGGTAATAAATTCTGTCCGACCCCGATTGAGGTAGTGCCTGTATTTCAGGTGCTTCGGTTTTAAAATGTTGGACAAAAAGTTGTTTTAAGGTTTGTACAGTATTATTCATTTTTTTGGTTTTTTATAAAAAGATGTAGGCTAAAACAACTGCAATAAGTAGCGAAGGCAACATGTTGAGCACTTTAATTTTTTTGATTTCCATAATTGAAATGCCCAAACCAACAAGCATTAAACCCCCGGTTGCAGTTAATTCGTTGATTACTTCGGTGGGCATCAGGTTGCCCAGCCACCAAGCGAGCAAAGTAAGCCCGCCTTGGAAGAGTAACAATGGAAAAATTGAAAACAAAACGCCAATGCCCAACGCCGAAGCCAACGCCAGCGAACTGAAACCATCCATTACCGATTTGGCAACAAGCAAATCGGAGTTGCCACTTGTGCCTTCGTCGAATGCTCCTAAAATGGTCATCGAACCCATGCAGAAAAGCAGAAAAGCAGTAATCATTCCTTCAGAAAAAGTGTCGTTTTTCGATTTTATTTTTCGCTTAACCCAATTGCCAAAACGTTCGATGTATTTGTCGAGTTGAGCCCATTCGCCTAAAACCGAACCAATTATTATGCTGAAAATTAGTATGAGCAGTTCGCCGGTTTTCATGGTCATGGTTATGCCAATGTACAAGGTAAACAGCCCAATTGCCTGAAAAATAATGCTTGTAAAACGCTGTGGTAGTTTTGAATGAAAAAATACACCCACTAAACTGCCTGCTATAATTGTAAGTACATTTACGATTGTTCCGAAGAGTAGCATTTGTATTATTTGTTAGTTATGGCGAAGATAAGAAAAATGTTAGCTTTTTAAGGAAATACTTAAGGCTGATAGCGCAAACTACTAACGATTATTTATTGGGATTTGTGGCTATGTTGTGTTATTTTAATCAAAAGCATGTCTTTCTTTGTTATCAATTTTAAAAGTGTAAAATTGAAAATAAGGATTGTTCGATTCAAAAATCAAAAAAAAATCATGAAACAAATATCAAATTCAGTTCAGTTTGAACAGTTGCTTGTCGATAACCCTTTGGTATTGGCATATTTCTCGGGCGAGAATTGCAATGTTTGCAAATCGTTGAAACCGAAAATAGAAATGCTTGTTGAACAGCAGTTTCCCTCGGTTCGCTTTTTAGAGATCAAAACCGAACAAACTCCCGAATTAAGTGCTTCGATGAATATTTTTACGGTTCCGGTAGTGGCATTTTTTGTCGAAGGGAAGGAATATATTCGCGAAGCCCGAAATATAAGCACTGCTGAATTGGCCAATAAAATGCAGAAAATTGTTGGCTTATTTGAAGATTAAATTGAGTTCGCTTATAAAATGTTTGTTATTTCGGGCAATACTTTGCAATTTTCGGCCCTGAAATTAAAAATGAAAAAATGAACATTACATACGATTTTGAGCTTCCTTTTCAGGTACGCGATTATGAATGTGATTTACAGGGGGTTGTTAACAATTCAGTGTATCAGAATTATTTGGAGCATACGCGTCATCAGTTTATGTTGTCGATAGGGCTCGATTTTGCCGATTTGTTTAAACGCGACATACTGGCAGTTGTTGCAAGGGTAGATTTGGCTTACAAAGTACCACTTCGCAGCGGCGATAATTTTGTGTCGCGATTGAGGGTCGAGCAGCAAGGGCTCAAATACATTTTTCATCAGGCAATTTACCGCTTGCCCGATGAAAAATTATGCCTTAAAGGAATTGTAACCACAACCAGCATTGTTAAAGGTCGATTGGCAATTTGCGATGAAATTGTTGAGGCAATTAAAAAAGTTGAAAACGAACGCAATCAATAAAAAACGATAAAAACTTAACGATGCCAAATTTATATGTCATATCGGGATGCAACGGAGCAGGCAAAACAACAGCTTCGTACACCGTTTTGCCCGAAATGCTTGATTGTGACGAGTTTGTTAATGTTGATGAAATTGCTAAAGGCTTATCGCCATTCAACCCCGACAGGGCCGCTATTGAAGCTGGCAGGCTCATGTTGAATAAAATGAACAAGCTGGTAGATAAAAAGCACGATTTCGCCTTCGAAACTACCTTGTCGCCACGTAGTTATGTAAACATGGTTGCAATGGCCAAAGAGGCCGGATATCATGTAACATTGCTTTATTTTTGGCTCAACACTGTAGAGTTGGCTATTGAAAGGGTTAAGAGCCGTGTTCATGAGGGAGGGCACGATGTTGCAGTGCCTGTAATAAAGCGCAGGTATTCAGCTGGTTTGGTGAATTTGTTCGAGCGCTACATCCCAATTTCTGATTTTTGGATGATTTTTGACAACTCGGGTATAAGAGCCAGCTTGGTTGCCGAAGGACATTTTAACGATAGTAGAAAAATCAAAAATAATACTATATTTGAGCAAATTTTAAAAACTTATGCAGGTGCTAATAAGGGAAAACGAGATTAAAGAAAAAGTACTTGAAGGCCTTAATCTAACATATAAAAGGCTGGTACAAAGCAAAAAAGAACGCAACCTCGAATTAATAGTATCACAAAATGGCAAGATTGTCAGAATCAAGCCTCACGAGGTTGAGTCGGATTAAAAACTTCACCCAAAACATATTTTTAACGTTAAGCAGGTCTTAAAAATTGTTAATTTTCAAAAAAATATTAACAATTGGTTCATAATTTTATTCTGAGCCTACTGAATCTTACCCCTGAATTTCTTCTTTTCGCTTAATATCTTCTTGTTCGATAATCTTTTTTCGATTGACGAAAGTGTTGGTTTTGTTGCCTTGCGTGGCTTAACAGGCTTTAATGCCATGGCAATTAAATGCTGAAAACGTTCAATGGCTTTTTCTTTGTTTTTGAGCTGCGATCGTTCTGTTTGTGAACTAATAATCAGTTCGCCCATGCTGTTGATTTTGTTTTTGCAGTATTTCTCGATCTTTTGCTTTTCTGTGTCGGTTAAAAATGCCGATTGTGCAATGTTAAACCTGAGCTCGACCTTTGTATTTACTTTGTTAACATTTTGACCACCGGGGCCGCCACTTCGCGAAGCCGAAAACTCCAATTCGCTTTCGAGTTGTTTGTTGTGCAGTATGTAGCTGGTTTTATGCATATCGGTTCAATAATGTTTGGGCAAGTTCCAGTGCTTTGTTTAATTCGTTGCGGGCACCAAAACCAAAAAATACCATTAAAAATTGTTTGGTATTCAAATTTACCGAAGTACGAACCGAATCGCTGGTCGGACTTCCAAATGCACCTTTGTTATCGCGCAAAACCGGCAGGTTTTCAATGTTGAATTCGCCACGTCCAATGGCATCGTATGGTTCATTGGCTTTTCCTATGCCCAGATGAATTGCCCCGTCAATTTTATCGGCATCGTAACCTCCAATTGAAAAGCCTGTAGTGGCCGAAACCAGATTCACTATATCAACAACATTGTTGATTTGGTACAAACTGTTGCCTTTTACAACCCGTCGCATCAGCGCTTCGGCCGACAAACGGTACCGCGCCGGATCTTTACCAAAAGCACGATAAGCCTTTCGCGAACTATTAATGGCAGTTTGTTGGCTAATGTCTTCAATATTAATGCTGTTGCGTAGTTCTAGGCTCAACTCTTCAATTTTATTCCACAATGCTTCGTTGTGTTCACAAATTTGAACCGGGCAATCAATTACACGCAGTTCCATTTGCGGCCACTTTTCGGCAAAATCGTTGTCAATTGTTATGGTTGTCATAATTAAATAGCTTCAGTTAAGCGTTTTAATAGTTTAAATTCCTCAGAACTGGTAAAGGGGCTTAGCGCTGTAAGTACTGTTTTGTGGTAGTTGTTAATCCATTCAATTTCAGTATTATTGAGCAGCGATTTGTTTATTAGTCGGGTGTCGATGGGGTAGCGGGTTAGGGTTTCGAATTTGTAAAAAGTTCCGAATTGGTTGTTTTCGGCTTCAATACAATGTATTAAGTTTTCGATGCGGATGCCATATTCGTTGGTTCGATAAAGGCCGGGCTCGTTCGACAGTATATTGCCCGGGAGCAAGGCTTGGTTGTTCAAATCGGGCCTTATGCTTTGTGGTCCCTCATGAACGTTCATAAATGCACCAACGCCATGCCCTGTGCCGTGTCCGTAGTTCAAATTTGCATTCCAGAGGGCGGCGCGTGCCAATACATCGAGGTGGCAGCCGCAAGTTCCTTTTGCAAAATTAATGGTACTTAAAGCAATCATACCTTTTAAAACCAGGGTGAAATCGTTTTTCATTTGTTCACTTACCGCTCCTAGTGCAATGGTTCGCGTAATATCGGTTGTGCCAAACTCGTATTGTCCGCCCGAATCGAACAGCAAAATGCCTTCGGGTTTTAGCTCGTTGGCGGTTTCGGGGGTAACTTTAAAATGAACAATGGCTCCGTGGTTACGATAACCCACTATGGGAAAAAAACTTTCACCTACAAAACCGAATTTTTTTGCACGGCATTCCTTTAGTTTAAGTGCTGCGTCGTGTTCTGTAATTGCTTGTTTGCCAATGTTTTGTTCAAGCCAAAGTTGAAAATCGAGCAAGGCCAGCCCATCGCTAATATGGGCTTTTTTCATGCCTTCGATTTCGGTACGGTTTTTAACTGATTTAAGCAGTGCCGGTACCGAGAGTTGTTCGATTAATTCGTTTGTTTGTGCAAGTATTTTATAAATGCTGAAGTTTGCCCTGTTTGGATCGATTAATATTCGCTGGTTTTCGATTTTTTGCAGCTCGTT
>JAFGAF010000256.1 GCA_016933815.1 Prolixibacteraceae bacterium | reverse complement strand
TTTGTTCCAAACGCGGTTGTTTTCGATGTAGGCATAGTCGTTATCGGCGGCCACGCAAGTGGGGCTGTCGGAAAAATAGATACCCGGATAGCCTTCGTAATAACCGGCATAAATGTAACCTTTGTCGGTTAGTGCAGCTTTTTCGGTTTTTGTAAGTTCGGCAACGGATTTGCCCGAACTGAGCGAAGCTTTAAGAAAATAGCCGTTGGCGGTGTCGGAGAGCGAGTAATATTCCTGACCTTTTTGGGCTTCGCTTTTATTAGCCACATCAACCGAACCAAGGCACTCACTCACTTTGCGTTGAGCCAACATACCCATTGCAGCACCTACGGCAGCGGTGTTGGCTTGTATTGCCAAAACGGCAGCATCGGCACCAAAAACAACCGAAACATTAGGCGCATTAAGCGTACGTAAATCTTCGAGCGAACCGATGGTGTTGTCCGGGTCCAGGTCGCGACCCTCAACCATAATCCCATCAAGGTAATAATTGCGTTCACTTTTCAACCACTCAACGGTTGCCTGCGCTTTTGCAATTGCCGAAAGTATATCGGCACTCACACCTTTGTTTGTAGCGGGATAAACAGGGGTGTAAACACCCGGATTCATCACGATGCCGATGTATTTTATTTTTCCTTCAGCTTCGTCCGAGCTTATCAGTTTGTTGATGTAACCGTCTGCGGTTTCAACCATATCACTTTGTGCGGTTCCTTTGGTAACAAGCATAATGTAAAGTGTGCCACCGGGACACAAACGGAAAAACTCGCGTATGTGGTAGTGCAGCAAAACACCGTTGGCGGTGTCGTAACTTTCGGTTATGCCCAAGTCCTCGGCATCGGTAAGCTGTATGAGCTTTGCAACCGTACCCAAAGCAAGTTTTGCAGTTGCCACACCACCGGCAACGAGCCCAAAATGAGCATCGTTGTTTGCCGTGCGCCTACCCAAACCGCCTTGTGCTTTTGTTATTTGTATTCCTTTAAATGACATAATAATGAATAATGAAAAGTGAATAATAACACAAACTTAATTAAGCATAAACCACACACGAATCGCCAAAGGCATAGTTTACGTCAAGTTTAAAATCCATACGCAAACGCAATTTGCGGTCGCCGGTGGTGTGGCGCATGTCAATCAATTCATAACTTTGAGTATCCGATTCGAGGTCGGTACCATAAAACAAGTTACTAACCGGCGCACAAACAATTGTGTTTGCAGGGAAACCGGGTATACTCACAATTTCGATATTCGAATCATACATCGGATGATCTGCCAGTGGTGCGGTGATTAAACCTTTGTCGGCAACGGCTTGTTTGTAAAGTTTCATGGTTTTTACCGATGTGTAAAATTTCATATCGGGTTGTTCGCTGGTGTTTTCGGGCATTGCCACGTATACTTTAGCTATTTCGTCGAGCACATTGCTTTTTGTCAATGCCACCGAAGGTATCTTCACACTTTGAGCATCGGCTGCAATACGTTTTAGCAAACCATCAACAAGGGCAATAGCTCCTGTTTTTGTTTTGTCGGCATTCCAAATAAAATTATCAATTTGATTGTTAATTTCGCGAGCAATGTATTTTGTAACAAAACTTTCGAAATCGGTATCCATGTTCGAGTTTTGCATACCGGCTGTCATGCCCTCACTCATGAACATTTGTTCGAGAGTGTCAATCAAAAACTCTAAATGTACCGATGCTGCTTTGGGGTCGAGTTGTCTATCGCTAATATCAATACTACCGGCTGCTACAAAATCGGATGTGTAAGGTTTTATAACACCGTTTAGCCTCACAACCGGCAAGAACATAGCTTTTTTGATATTCAAAAAGCGGGTAATTAAGTTTTTATCTATCATCTTGCCACCCAAAATGGCAAGAGCAATAAATTGAGCTGCAAATTTGCCTTGGTAGCTTGTGGTTAAATTAATCATTGCTGTTATTTATTTTCGGGTTTGTGTTTTTGTGCTAACTGATACGAGATACGCTCGCCGTAACTCATTTTTGACAAATCGGGCGTTTCGGATTTACTACTGTCTGCACCCAATCCGGTTACAAATTTTGTTAAGGCATCCGGAGCTTTACGTTTTTCCAATACTGTTTTTGTAGCCATATAATCGGACAGGGCAGCCTTTACAAAAAAATCGCGTTCGCCTTTGTCTAATGCGCCTCTGTTTATGTGTGTATCAACAAGCGTTTCGGCGTTTAGTGTTTTTATTTTTAATAGTTCCGCCTTCATTTCCGATGTGTTGTCTGCTGTCGATTCGGTATCGGTGTTTTTATTATCGGCATTTTGCCCGGTTGCTCCTGCTTTTAGTTTTTCATTTTCGACCTTTAGGCTTTCTATTTCGGCCTTTAGTTTTTCTATTGCATCCGTGTTGGTGGCATCTGTTTTTTTTGTTTCCATTGCTGTATTATTTGTTAGAAAAGAAAGTTTCATTTCGGTACCTGTTTCGTCAAACAATTTCAAAGCATTGCGGTTCCCCGGCACACTCACCGCCGATATTTCTAAAAGCTCACACTCAAAAACCGTAGGTCGGCTTTGTCCTTGTTTTATGTAATCTTCGGCTTCGGTAAAAACAATATTACCAAAACTGATGCTTACGGCGTTCATATACTTGTTTTTGTATTTGTTGTATATTTTAACCGCTTCGGGGTCGTCTTTGTCAAATTCTACTTTTATAGTCAACCTACCCATTTCTTTTTTCAGTTCGCACACACGTCCTATGCTCAACGAATTTTCGTTGTGTTGCAAAAGAAAAACAGGGTTGCGCTCGTAGTTTGCCGTCTGTATGCCTTCGGTACGCACCCAGTATCCGTAACGGTTCAAACTTTCGTCCGATGCTGTAAAATCTAATACTAAACGTTCCATGGCTCAACCGATATATCTTGTTGTAAAATCATGTACTGTTGCTTGTCGGTCAACTGTTCGCAAAGCTCAAACTCGTAAGTTTGCGTATGTATGAGTTCGTTTGTACGACCGCATTTATCACTCTCGCGTGTGCGGTGCAATTCGTTAAAACCATCACCCGAAAGACCTTCGATGGTATTCCATAGTTTGTTTTGAAT
>JAFGAF010000255.1 GCA_016933815.1 Prolixibacteraceae bacterium | reverse complement strand
ATTATGGCAGCTTTAGATGCCATTGAAGCCGCCGGCGATGTGTCGCTAGGCTTAATGGCAGGCGGTTTTAAAGTTTCGATGATTGTTCCAATGTATGGCTTTATGCTTTTTATTTTGTCATTAATTGTATGGTTTATTTTTCGTGCTTTAAATAAAGAAGCAAAAACACCAAGAATCAACTAACCCAACATTTATGGGCTTTTTGTTTTAAGAGAAAATAACAATCAATCATTTTTGTAATTTTTATTTACTGATAATCTGCTACATGCAAATTGAGGGTTTTGAAAGTTGATTTTTTTTTCTTGCGATTAAAAAAAAGTTTTATATTTGCACACCGATTCACAAAAACGCCCGGGTGGCGGAATTGGTAGACGCGCTGGATTCAAAATCCAGTTTCAGCAATGAAGTGCGGGTTCGATTCCCGCCCCGGGTACTGTAAAACCCGCTTAACTTATTGAAAGTTAGGCGGGTTTTGTTTTTCATGGAGTAATAATTACTCGGCATAAATCAATAGCTTTAAATGCAGATTTTATCAAATAAAAAAAGGAACCAGATTTTTCTGATTCCTTTTAATTTGTCGGGGCACCAGGATTCGAACCTGGGACCCCCTGGTCCCAAACCAGGTACACTACCGGACTGTGCTATACCCCGAAAAAAGTCAAGTGCGGAGAGAGGGGGATTCGAACCCCCGGTACGGTTACCCGTACGTCAGTTTAGCAAACTGGTGGTTTCAGCCACTCACCCACCTCTCCAGTCAGGCACGAGACCAAATCTCCTACTTGTAAAAATTAACTTTCGTTAGAACTTCGTACATCCAACGTGCTTTGTCAAATGTGCGTGCAAATATATATCGTTTCGTCTCTTTTGCAAAATAATTCGCAAAAAAATCACGAAAAAAGCAGATTGTTTTTGCAAATAACTGAAATACAACACATAAAACATAAAAAGCCCCAATTGAAGTATTCAGTAAAAAGTTCAAAAAAACTTTCTTCATAACAAATTGAACATGTCGTAATTAATCAATAAAAACAAAATAAAAATTGTCAAATTGCCCGTAAAGCTTGCTTTTTTGAATGTTCGTATATAAATTTGAGATACAAAACAGACGTTCTTAGAAAACAAATAATGTTGAACCGCATTACTTTCCTGAACTTGGTAAACTCAACAGTCTACTTAAAACGAGAAAGCTTTTGGTTATAATGGCAGGCCTTGTAGTTCCAATGCAAATTGGGATGAGTAGTTTTACTACCGGTGGAAGTCAGATTAGCTAGGCACTCAAATCCTGTAAATTCGGGGTTTTATTCAATCGGGGTAATGCGGTTTTTTTTTATTTTTTCACTGCACCAACCAACAAAGCCAACAACATTAACACAAACATAAAAATGCTGCCACGGGCAATATAGTCGCCTTGCCGGGCATAAAAAGTAAGTTTACTATTTCGATTTACTTTTCCATAAACACTTGTTTCGATCCACCAAGGTGTTTGCTCCTCAACATCTCCTTTTTGATTTATGAAAGCACTGATTCCGGTATTGGCCGAGCGAACTACCGAACGCCTGAATTGTATGGCCTGAATTCGTGAAAAGGATAAATGTTGCCGGTACCCGGGCGAGTTGCGCCACCATCCATCGTTGGTAATTACAGCCAACATTTCGGCACCTTTTAACACAAATTGTCGGTTATGTGCTCCAAAAACCGATTCATAACAAATGGGCACACCAATAATTGTATTATTATGCTCAAATACTACTGCTTCGTTTTGTGTTGCCAAAGTACCTGTTGTTCCACCCAAATCGACCACAAATTTATCAATAAAACGTAGATATCTTTTAAAAGGCATCTTTTCGACCCCCGAAACCAGCATCGACTTGTGGTAAAAGGCAATCTCGCGCTTCGAATTAAAAAACAATGCTGAATTAAACGCATCGTACATTTCTGTTCCGTTTTCAAAGTATCGTGCTGTTGGCGATGCCTTACTTTCATTTTCATACAAACGATAAGTCATGGCTCCGCTGATAAAAGCAGCTTCGGGATGGTTTCTGTCTAAAAAATTCCAAATTTTGTTCACAATATCTTTATCGTAAAACCTGTTTTGCCAAATGTTATGCAAAGCCGTTTCGGGTGCAACAAACAAATCGACATGCTTGTTTGAATAATGCTGAGCCAATGCAATCAGCTTATTGTGTTGTTGCCATATTGGCATGCCATCAAATTTATCGGTATAAGGATCGATGTTGGGTTGCAAAAGCACAACGTTTAATGGGTCGCTTACTTCGTTATATTTTTTATACCAATGCAGCGAAAACACCATCGGTAAAACCAAAAACGAAGCAACAATTAATACTTGAAGTGGCGAAAAGACACTTTTTTTCAATCGCCATTTTTTTAGCAGGTTCCACATTAAATAATTAGATAACAACACCCACAACGAACCGCCTAAAACACCTGTAAACTCGTACCACTGAATAAGCTTTACGTTATTGGCAAAGCCGTTGCCCAATGTCAGCCAGGGCCATGCCAGCTCCCAATGAAAATGCATTTTTTCGAACGAAAGCCATGCGAAAATGAAAATCAAACCGGCAAACCCTTCTTTTTTGTAACGCGAAGCATAATGCATCAACAACCAAACCATCGACATGAGCAACGAATTGGTCAACACCGCAAATATGGCTCCGGCTAATGTTGCATACCCAATCCACCAAGTGGAGGTAAGGTTCCAAACCAACATAGCCAAAAAAGCATGGCCCCAAAAAACTAGCGGTACATAAGCAATTTTGCGCTCAACAAAGTAACTGTTAATGTAAAACAAGGGAATTAATGCCGGCAAAAGAAACAAGCCTGAAGCGCCCAGCCAGGGCAAAGCCAAAAGCAGCCCCGACATAACCGACAATGCCGGTAATTTCCAGTTCATGCTTATATTTTCTTATTGTTGTTCATTTCGACATGCGTTTTCTTTTGCTTTTCGAAATAAAACTCGAGTTGCCCCAACATAAGGGCCGCCCAACCCACCTGATTAATTACCACGGGCATTTTGGCTTTGTT
>JAFGAF010000254.1 GCA_016933815.1 Prolixibacteraceae bacterium | reverse complement strand
CAGCAACATACAATCTAACCAGAAAATACATACTATGAATACTTTTGCAATAATAGGAGCTGCCGGTTATGTGGCACCAAAACACCTCGAAGCAATAAAAAGCATTCAAGGAAATGTAATTGCCGTATCCGACCCTAACGACAACCTCGAAGTACTCGATCGTTATTTCCCCGATTGCGAATACTTCAAATCGATAACCGATTTCGAAACGTTCTTAAAAACAAACCCTGTCGATTTCGTAACCATCTGTTCCCCAACACATTTACACTTTCAACACATTCAAATGGCTTTAGAGCTGGGTGCAAATGCCGTTTGCGAAAGCCCCTTGGTGCTGCAAGCTGCCGAGCTCGACAAACTGTTGGAATTGGAAAACCGTACGGGAAAAAAAGTGTACAACATTTTACAATACCGCTACCACCCCGATATTATAAAACTGAAAGAAAACTTCAACCCAAAACAACAATACACCATTGAATTGGTGAACCACACCTACCGCGGCAAATGGTTTGAGCAAAGCTGGAAAGGAAACACACAAAAGTCGGGCGGTATTTTAACAACGCTTGGATACCACTTTTTCGATTTCCTGATATGGATTTATGGCACACCTGTCAACATCCAAATCGAAACAGCTGACGAACACCAGGCTACAGGCACCCTAACACTCGAAAACGCAAACATCAAATTCAGTTTTAAAACCGCTGCCCACGAAAACAAACTGAACAAACAACGGCACTTGCTTGTAAACGGCCATGCTTTCAACATCGACACCACAAATACCAACACCTTTGCAACCCTTTATTCCGATATTGTGAAAAACAAAGGACTGGAAATTTCTCAATTAAAAAAACTACTTACAATAGTATGAAGATTCTAATAACCGGTGGTGCCGGCTTTATTGGCTCCAACCTTTGCGATGCCTTTATCGAACAGGGCTACAATGTTGTTTGTCTCGACAATTTTGCTACCGGCAAACGCCAAAACATTGAACACCTGTTAAACAACAAAGCTTTCAGGCTCATCGAAGGCGATATACGCAAGCTTGAAACTTGCCAACAAGCAGTAAACGGGTGCACCTATGTGTTGCACCAGGCCGCATTGGGCAGTGTGCCCCGCTCCATTAACGACCCCCTTACCAGCAACGACGTTAACGTAGGCGGTTTTCTGAACATGCTGGTGGCAGCCCGCAACGCCCAAGTGAAGCGCTTTATTTATGCAGCCAGCTCGTCAACCTACGGCGACTCTAAAACACTGCCAAAAGTAGAAGAACACATTGGCAAACCACTTTCACCCTATGCCATAACCAAATACGTAAACGAATTGTATGCCGATGTGTTTGCGAAAACCTACAACATGCAATGTGTGGGACTACGCTACTTTAACGTATTCGGCAAACGACAAGACCCCGATGGTGCCTACGCAGCAGTTATTCCACTGTGGGTAAAACAAATGATACAACTGCAAGCCCCCACCATAAACGGCGATGGCGAATACTCGCGCGACTTTACCTATATCGACAATGTGGTACAGGCCAACCAAAAAGCCATGCTGGCACCCGACAAAAATTTATTAAACACCGAAGGCTACATTAACCAGGTATTCAATGT
>JAFGAF010000253.1 GCA_016933815.1 Prolixibacteraceae bacterium | reverse complement strand
CCAGTTCAAAAGGCGCCAACTTGCTGTTTGGATACCCTGCGAACAAAATGCCGCATTCGCGCGCCAACGGGTCGGGCGCCTCAATTCTGTCGGGCGAATCGTGGTTTCCCGCAATGGCAATAATCGGTCGCAACCCGTTGTTCGACAGTTGTTTCAGTTTCTTGTAAAAAAGTTCCACTGCTTGCGTGGGTGGATTAAACGTGTCGAACAAATCGCCCGCCACCAGCACCGCATCCACCTGTTGCGCGTTGGCAATTTCAATCAGTTCGTCCAGAAAAAGTTGCTGTTCCTCAATGCGTTCGAAGTTCACAAGTCGTTTTCCCAAATGCCAGTCCGAGGTATGGAGTATCTTCATTTTTCGATTTTGATTTTATTAAAGTGCAACCAAAAATAGCCGAAAAAAGCAAGCCTTTCAACTTAAAAATGAATTTTAGTGTTTTTAAGCAAACAATGATTTGTATTAGTCGTTTTATAATGATCGCTAAGTAGGAGATTTATGGAATTGTTATCATCGAATCAAAGACCATCGAAGGTACAAATTGAAAAAAATAATTACGCTAAGCCAAAACAATTTCTATCTTTGTTCGTCTTGCAAGAAGCTTTTTATTTCAAATTATGCATAAAATAAAACTCAACGTATTGGGGCTTTCAATAAGCCAAACACAAACCGGAGCTTATGCCTTGGTGCTGTCCGAAGAGAATGGCGATCGCCGCATACCTATCATTATTGGTCCTGTTGAAGCACAGTCAATTGCAATTCAGCTTGAAGGCTTGCATCCGCCACGGCCATTAACTCACGATTTGTTCAAAAACATTGCAAATGCCTTTGGAATCGATTTGGTTGAAGTGGTTATTTACAAGTTGGAAGAAGGTATTTTTTATTCGGAATTGATTTGTGAACAGGACGGAAATCGAATCGCAGTCGATTCGCGTACTTCCGATGCTGTTGCTTTGGCTTTAAGGTTCAGGTGCCCGATTTATACTACCGAAGAAATCATTCAAAAAGCAGGAATTGTAATTGAGGTAAGCGACCGCAACAGTGGCGATCAGAACAAAGATGAAGGCTTGAGCGAAGGTGACTCGTACGATTACAACACCATTGAAGAACTTGAGCAAATGCTGAAAGATGCGGTTAAAGATGAGAATTACGAATTGGCATCGGAATTGCGCGACGAAATAACGCGACGAAAAGAGAAAGGAAACTAAGCAAATATATTGCACATTAACTATTTGTAAATGAAAAAAATACTCTTGTTGGTGCTTTTTATAAGTGCCATTATGTTTTTGGGGGCACAGGATACAATACCTGTAGATTCTGTAGCTGAACAGCTTGTCGAAAACGAGGTTGTGAAGCAACAAACTGTCGATAACTCGTCAATTCTGATCAGTGAAGAAAGCAGTGGTTTTGGCCTTGTTTCATTTTTGAGAGGCTTGCTAGGTATAATTGTGCTATTGGCGCTTGGTTGGATTTTTAGTAACAACAAAAAAGCAATTCCCTGGAAAACGGTTTTTGTGGGGCTGGCTTTACAAATACTTTTGGCCGTAGGGATTTTAAATGTTCCTTTTGTGCGATGGATTTTTGAGTTCTTTGGGAAAATTTTTGTTGTAATTCTCGATTTTACCAAAGAAGGTACCAATTTCTTGTTCGAAGGTTTTCTCGATGTCGATAAGTTTGGTTATGTGTTTGCTTTTCAGGTGCTTCCA
This sequence comes from Prolixibacteraceae bacterium, assembly GCA_016933815.1. Lineage (GTDB taxonomy): Bacteria > Bacteroidota > Bacteroidia > Bacteroidales > Prolixibacteraceae > Roseimarinus. The sequence goes on along the minus strand of JAFGAF010000253.1, from coordinate 212 downwards.
ACTATAATTTTCTTTTCGGCCTTAACCAGTTTGTTGTTCTATTTTGGTGTGATACAAATTGTTGTAAAAGGCTTGGCTTACGTTTTTTCGCGCTTGATGGGGCTTTCAGGAGCCGAAGCGCTATCGGTCGCCGGTAACATATTTTTGGGGCAAACCGAATCGCCGCTCATGATCAAGGGCTACCTTTCATCAATGTCCGATTCCGAAATGCT
>JAFGAF010000252.1 GCA_016933815.1 Prolixibacteraceae bacterium | reverse complement strand
CGTTCAAGTTTTTTTGCCTTTAATACTTTTGCAACTCAATTTAATTTTCAACGACAGCATTACCGACCGCACCTCAAACCCATGGGGCTTCTATGCTTTCAAAGGCCATCCAGCCGGCGTGTTCCTGCCATTATTTAAATCATATTTTCCTTTTTTTAACAAATTGGGGTTTGCAAACAGAGTGCCATGGGAAGCTTTTTCGTACATCGGAATTGTTGCCTCGGCAGTATTTTTCATAATGAGCTATCAATGGATTTCAGAAAGCATAAAGCAAAAAGCGGTTCAAAGTTTCACCAACAATAAAATTCTCGACTACTTAACCGGCATATCGTTTTTAGTTTTGTTGTTTTCATTTGGTATCCCGTTTATTTTTGGGCTCGACAAGTTGCGGCAAATTGCAGGACCGCTCGGACAACTGCGAGGTGTAGCACGCTTTGGCTGGCTATTTTACTATACCATTAACATAGTAGCATTCCGTTATATATACATTAAGTATTTCGAGTTGCGCAACAACTACAAAGGCAAAATACTTGCATTTTTTTTCGTTTTGGTTTTTGCTTTCGAAGCATGGAGTTACTCGGCAAAATATCAGAACATTTTGAATAACCACATGCCCGAAACAGAAATACAGACCAATGGCAGCATTGCGAATATAGCCACAAACAACATCGAAGCAAATAATTTTCAAGTAATAATGCCCTTGCCCTATTTCAACATAGGCTCCGAAAGTATTTGGCTCGAACCCAAGTGCGAGAGTATGCAGAACTCGTTTATTGCATCGATGGTTACCGGCTTGCCAAACATTGGTGTTATGGCAGCACGCACATCAATTTCGCAAGCTTACAAGAATATTGCATTAACTTTGTTGCCCTGGAAAACCTACGAAGTATTGAATGACTACCCAAACAACAAGCCCCTATTGCTTACAGTTGCCCGCTGCAATGAGCTGAATGCAAACGAGCAACGCCTGATACACCATTCAAAACAAATTGCAAGTTCAAATATTTACGATTTTTACTCTCTCGAAATAGACACCTTACGTGCTTTGCCCGGCATTTATAATTATCCGCAACAGTACGCAGCAATAAACGATTCGATTAAGAAAACAGCAATCAACACACAAGCTTACTGGTTGAACAATAGAAAATTAACACTTTCAAGAAAGTTCAGCAATGCGGCCGAATGCAAACTAAACCTCGACACAAACCACCCCATTTACATTCGGTTTTGGGTGAATAATTTTGAAACCGACCTGGTTGCCCGAACACAAATATTAATCATTCAGTCAGATACCACTCACCAAACTTTTAAAGAGAGCTATACCGACATTTTTAAAAATATAAGCACCATTGACAAACAACGGGCATTGATTGAGATTGAACTTGATGTTCAAAAAGAAGAGCAAATAATTAAGCTCTTGTTTAAAAACAGCGACTTAAAAGGCTACCGTTTAGAAATTGATGAAGTTAGCATATCCCAATTTGAACTAAATTAAACAACTCAATTTGGTTACATATTAAAAAATTTCCAACAATGAAAGTTTGGTATTACTACTTATTGCTAATTGTTGTAATATTTTTAGGGTGTGGAAGAAGAAATTCAAGAACTGATTTCACAGGTTCGACTTCATG
>JAFGAF010000251.1 GCA_016933815.1 Prolixibacteraceae bacterium | reverse complement strand
CGGTAGGTTCGCGAAACAGCACTAAAACGAGCATGAAAATCTATATCGACCTCAAACATAGCATCAATGCGAATATCGTCGGGCAAAAATGCATTCATTTTATAAGCCAGTTGCGCCGGGTCGGCCAGCTCGTTCTGCAAATCGACATGGGCAACAAAAAAAGAAGCATGCACACCAGTATCGGTTCGGCCGGCACCAACCACGTTAACCGTTTCGCGTGTTAAAACGCTCAGTGCTTTGTTCAATTCTTCCTGAACAGTAATTGCATTGGGCTGAATTTGCCAGCCATGAAAACGGGTTCCCCGGTATGCCAGTTGAATAAAATATCGAAACATAAAATTAACAATAAAATGTTTCACAAAGATAAAATAATAATAGTGAACAAAAGACAAGCAAAATATAGCTGCTCATCAAATACATAAGCAATGATCACTCACTAAAATGCTTAACATTTTTTAACCTGCATCAGTTTTTGTTTTTACGTTAATAGATTATTTTCGTGCTTCGAAAAAAAAGGGCCTAAACTGAGTACTTTTTCAGCATATAGCCTTACTTTTCAAAAAAATTTAACGAAACAAAAAAGATTCAATATGACACCTAGTACCGACATTAGAGCATTGAACGAAAGAATTGAAAAGGAGAGCCAGTTTGTTGACCTGCTCACCATGGAAATGAACAAAGTAATTGTTGGCCAAAAACACTTGGTTGAAAGTTTGTTAATCGGCTTATTGTCCGACGGGCACATTCTGCTCGAAGGGGTTCCGGGCTTAGCAAAAACACTGGCTATAAACACTTTGGCAAAAATTGTAGATGCCAAATTTGCCCGCATACAGTTTACCCCCGACCTTTTACCGGCCGACTTATTGGGTACAATGATTTACAGCCAGAAAAAGGAAGAATTTGTTGTAAAAAAAGGGCCTATTTTCACCAACTTTGTTTTGGCCGACGAAATTAACCGTGCTCCGGCCAAAGTACAATCGGCACTACTCGAAGCCATGCAAGAACGCCAAATTACCATTGGCGACCATACGTACAAGCTCGAAGAACCTTTTTTGGTAATGGCCACCCAAAACCCAATAGAACAAGAAGGAACCTACCCGCTGCCCGAAGCTCAGGTTGACCGTTTTATGCTGAAAGTAGTGATCAATTATCCTCAAAAAGAAGAGGAAAAACTGATCATTCAACAAAACCTGCTGAAACAATATCCACAACCATCGAAAGTGCTAACTCCGGCCGACATAATCAGGGCCCGCGATGTGGTAAAAGATGTTTACATGGATGAGAAAATCCAAAAATACATTGTCGATATCGTTTATGCTACACGTACTCCGGCCGATTACGGGCTCGAAAAATATAACGACATGATCAGCTTTGGCGGCTCGCCCCGTGCAAGCATCAGCCTTGCACAAGCAGCAAAATCGTACGCGTTTATCAAGCGCAGGGGCTACGTAATTCCCGAGGATGTAAGGGCGGTTTGCCACGATGTACTCCGCCACCGCATTGGCCTGAGCTACGAAGCCGAAGCCAACAACCTTACTACCGAAGAAATCATTAGCCAAATACTGAATACTGTTGAAGTACCGTAACAAAAATCAAATGACAAAATCCAAAAATCAAATAACAAAAATCAAATAACAAAAAAGATGAATGATCTTGAAACCCGATGTTTGAAATTTGCTGTTAATGTTAGATTTATGGTGAAAGAATTACCTTACAATATCTGCAATACAGAAGATAGCAAACAAGTTGTAAGATCAAGCGGATCAATCGGTGCGAATTACATTGAAGCTAATGAATCGTTAGGCGTTAAGGATAAACTGATGAGACTAAAAATATCGCGAAAAGAGTCTAAAGAAACAATTTATTGGCTAAATATTTTATATCAAACAAATAATGAAGATCAAAAAAACATCGAACAGCTTATTAATGAAGCAACTGAATTAAAATAAATATTCTCGGCTATCATAAATAAACTCGATAAAGAATAAAAACGCGGTTATGCTTAGTCGACTTTAGAAACTGGAGTATATTTTGAAATTTGTGATTTGAAATTTGTGATTTGGAATTTGTGATTTGGAATTTGTGATTTG
>JAFGAF010000250.1 GCA_016933815.1 Prolixibacteraceae bacterium | reverse complement strand
TTGGACGGCAACATCGAACCAAACGTGGCTTACGGTTAGCCCGGCATCGGGGAGCAACAACGGTACGCTAACATTTACAGCAGCCGAAAACACCGCCAGCACCACACGACAGGCAACAGTAACTGTTTCGGGCACCGGTGTAAGTACACAAACAATTACCGTAACACAGGCTGCTGCAAGCGTTCTGATTATCGACGAAGGCTCGACCAATATTACCATTGGTCCCGAAACTGGCACAACAATTACCATAAATATCGAATCGAACACCAGTTGGACTGCCACATCCAATCAGGATTGGCTGCAAGTTTCACCGGCATCGGGTGCCAACAACGGAACTGTTACGGTTAGTGCCGATCCCAATCCTCTTTCGGACGACAGACAGGGAATTATCACAATAACGGCTAATGGGGTTTCAATTACCATTGTAGTAAATCAAACCGGTAATGTCGATGACCTGGTAAATGTGACCTTTAATGTCGATATAACCTATTTGGGTGTTAATTACGATGAGTTTTATATTGCAGGTTCATTTAACGATTGGGGCGAACGAATACCAATGACAGCCGATGGGAATATTATGACCGTGACCTTGCAAGTGCCTAAAAACGAAACTGTTTATTACAAATATATGTACGCAATTGATGGAGTAGAATACTGGGACGAGGTAAGCGGCGATTGTACAAGCAATGATAATTGGAAAAACCGTTTTGTTGAAGTACCCGACCACGATTTAGTGCTCGATGTAGTATATTTTGGTTTGTGTAACCACATCGCTTTGACAGCACTTGCCGGATCCGATCAGGAAGTTAACGGAGGCGAAAAAGTATATCTGAGCGGTAATTATATGGGCACGTTTAAACCATCGGAAGTTAGTTTTGAGTGGCACGTTCCCGAAGGAATTGTGTTGAATTCAAATACTTATAGGCATCCAACTTTTACAGCTCCTGTATCTGTCGACGATGCATATTATGTGTTGTTGTTATACGTAAGCAGTGGTTCAATAACATCGGCTCCCGACGAAGTAACAATTTTTGTAAAAGGAAAAACAAACGGAGTTGAAATGAATGAGAGCAATTTGTTGCGTATTTATCCAAATCCTTCGCAAGGTATTTTGAATGTTAACCTGGAAACACAAAACGAGCATTATTGTTTATGTGTTTACAATTTAAGCGGGGCTAAAGTTTATCAATCCGAAATACAATCGGGTAGCGAAAGGATTGATTTAAGTTTTTGTGAAAAAGGTGTTTATTTTGTAAGTGTTCAGAATGATAATATTAAGATGATGAAGAAAATAGTATTACAATAAATTTTGGAACAATATCAATAGCTAAGGGGGCTGATAAATTCAGTCCCTTTTTTTTATATTTTGTTGCATCATGAACTGAAATCTGTTATTCTTGTTCATAAAAAGAAATAATTCAAAATTTAGGCGAATGAATACGAGCATAAAAGTTTTTGACAATACCGATCAGTTGGCCGAAGAGGTGGCTTTATTGTTGAAACAATTAAACGCAAAGCCCGGCAAAAAGCCAATACATGTTGCTTTGTCGGGAGGTTCAACACCTAAGGCTATTTTCAAATACCTTACCCTGCAATATGGTACTTCGTTAGTTAATAGCCGTTTTCATTTTTGGTGGGGCGACGATAGGTGCGTACCTCCTTCGCACGACGATAGTAACTACAAGTGGGCCAATGCACTATGGCTGGCACCGATTAACGTTCCCCACGGAAATATTCACCGCATAATGGGCGAAAATGATCCCGATGATGAAGCGGTGCGTTATTCGAACGAAATTGCAATGCATTTGCCAGTTGAAAACGGGTTGCCGGTTTTCGATTTTGTGCTGTTGGGTATGGGCGACGACGGGCACACTGCATCAATTTTCCCAAATCAAATGCATTTACTTACATCCAATAATTTTTGCGAAGTTGCTACTCATCCCGAAAGTAGCCAAAAGCGAATCACTCTTACCGGTAAGTTGATCAATAACAGTAAACTGATTGCGTTTATTTCTACAGGCGAAGTGAAAGCACAAAAAGTTTTCGAGGTTGTTAAAATGAAAAACACAAATTTGCCGGCTACGCATATTCAGCCTGTTAATGGCGAGCTTGTTTGGCTGCTCGACAAGGCTGCTGCAAGCAATGCTTTTTAAGTTATCAGAAAAATAAATTGCCGGTTTTGAATATGATGAACCCATAAATTGCATAGCGTAAAATACGCGATAAGGCAATAAGTGTGTACATTCGGTATTTGTAATTAATAACACCCATTATTAACGAAATGGTGGCCCATGGCAAAGGCGTGAAAGCAGCTATTATAATTAGCAGTCCTCCAAATTTTTTTACAACGGGCAGATACTGGGCTATGAAGTTCTTCTTTTTTAAACGTCGTCCAAAAACTTTCGATAAGTAAAAACCACCCCAATAAGCTATGTGGCCGGCAATAACCGAAACAATTGCAAAAAAACCTATATGGAGTGCATAGTTTATATTGTTGCCTATATTTAGTGCCCAAAACATGAACAGTTCAGGCGGAATAATGCCAAACAATACTTCCGATGCCACATAAATAAGGTAAATCATTAAGTTGTTGCTGTAAAATTTCTCGATCCAGTATTCGGGGTTGTGGTCAAAATATAATTCTTTAAATAAAAGTGCACCTCCAATAATAATCAACAGCGATACAAGTGCTTGTAGCGCATATTTAAAAACAAAATTTTTCCGTTCACTTAAAAAATTAAGGTGCATAAATTCAAATTCTTTTATTTACAGGCAATGTGTCAAAAGTATCGATTCGTATATTTTCATTAACATTTTTTGAGCCCTAAAGTTGTTTGTTGATGTTGATTTAATCCCTCCACAGTTAAAATAATTTGACTTACCGTTCTTTTTCACCTCAAATTAATGTCAAATTTTTGGTGTAATCAATCGTAAAATTTTTTCAAAAGCTTATTCGGTCTACTTTTGCGGCCGCTAACCAAAAACAGAACAAGTATAACGTGTTTTTTACATGCATGTTTTATCGGGTGAAAAACAGTTCTGGTCGTTTATTTATTTGTATTTTAATTAATTAGCTTGTTTGATTGCAACAATTAAAACATTTTCATGAAACAAATTTTCAATTTATTTGACTTTCGTCAGAAAGTAGATTTCAAAATCGAAATTTTATCGGGTTTAACTGTTGCATTGGCGCTTATCCCCGAAGCTATAGCCTTTGCAATGATTGCAGGTTTATCGCCTTTAACCGGTTTGTATGCCGCTTTTATGGTAGGTTTGGTTACATCGATATTTGGCGGGCGACCGGGCATGATTTCGGGTGCAACGGGTGCAATAGCCGTAGTAATTGTTGCTTTGGCCAAGCAGCAGGGTGTCGAGTATATTTTTGCAACTGTAATTTTAGCCGGAATAATACAGGCTGCAGCAGGTTTTTTGCGTTTGGGAAAGTTTATAAGGCTGGTTCCCCATCCGGTAATGTTTGGTTTTGTAAATGGCTTGGCCATTGTAATTTTTCTTTCGCAACTCGATCAGTTTAAGCAATTCGATGCCAATGGAATTGCCACATGGCTTAGTGGCGCAAGGTTGTATGTGATGCTTGGCTTGGTTGCTTTAACCATGTTGGTAATTTGGGGTTTGCCACGTTTAACAAAAGCTGTTCCTTCGTCGTTGGTGGCAATTTTAGCCGTGTCGGGTATTGTTATTGGTTTTGGAATCGACACCAAAACTGTGGGCGATATTGCTTCGGTGCAGGGAGGTTTTCCCCCTTTTCATATTCCTCAAATACCTTTTAACATCGAAACATTACGCATAATTTTTCCTTATGCACTAATTGTTGCCGGTGTGGGCTTAATTGAAAGCTTGTTAACCCTTAATTTGATCGACGAAATAACCGAAACCCGTGGCTGGGGCAACAAAGAATGCGTAGCGCAAGGAGCAGCCAATATCGCTTCGGGATTTTTCTCCGGGATGGGCGGTTGTGCAATGATCGGACAAAGTTTAATCAATATCTCATCGGGGGCTCGTGCACGTTTGTCGGGTATCGTGGCGTCTGTTATGTTGTTGATATTCATTATGTTTGGTGCGAGCTTGGTTGAGCGCCTGCCCATGGCTGCATTAACGGGTGTAATGATTATGGTATCGATTGGTACTTTCGAATGGGCTAGCCTTCGAACTTTTAAACGGATGCCCAAGATTGATGTAATGGTAATGGTAGTTGTAACTTTGATCACCGTATTGCTGCATAACCTGGCTTTAGCTGTTTTGGTTGGGGTTATCATTTCGGCTTTGGTTTTTGCATGGGAAAACGCTAAGCGAATTCGTGCACGCAAGCACATCGATGAGCAGGGAATAAAGCATTACGAAATTTTTGGCCCATTGTTTTTTGCTTCGGTTGCTGCTTTTAACGAAAAATTTGATGTGCAAAACGATCCCGATGAGATTATTGTCGATTTTTCGGAAAGCAGGGTGGTCGATATGTCGGGCATCGAAGCTCTCAATAAATTAACCGAACGATACCATAAGCTTGGCAAGACTTTGCATTTGAGGTATTTGAGTGCCGATTGCCGTCAGCTTTTGCACAATGCCAACGAAATTATTGAAGTAAACATTATTGAAGACCCAACATATAAAGTATTGATCAATAAACGAAAGCAGTAGTTCGATTGATCTAATTCTCCGTACTACAGTTTGTTAATCAGTCTTGTTTCAATTCTGTTTCAGCTTTGTTTTGTTCGTTTTTTTTTATTTTTGTTGAATTGTATGTTGAATAAGCACACATCAAACAACTGCCCGATAAGCGCATGGTACGACTTTCGATGTATACAGTTAAGAAACCCGTTTATATTTTGAAATGATTAACAAAACCGAACGCGACGAGCGGATCTATTTAGAAAAAATTAAAGGAAGACTCAATTCGGCTCTTGTCCAAATCGATAAAAATGTTGAAGGTTACTCGAAAGACCTTTTGGCACAAAAAGAATATTTGTACGAAAACAAGGCCGAGATGGATCGTGTTGAACAAGTGGCAGTTCGCCAGTCGGTGCATGCGGCGGTACTTACAGGCGAAGCTGCACTCGAACGCAAAAAACGGCTGCAAAAACTAATGCTTTCGCCTTATTTCGGGCGCTTCGATTTTGCCGAAAATGATGTCAAAAACGCGCTTCCCATTTATTTGGGCGTTCATGCTTATTTCGACGAAAACACCAAAGAGAACCTTGTTCACGACTGGCGCGCACCCATATCGACCATGTTCTACGATTTCGAAACCGGCACTGCTTCTTATGTGGCACCAAAAGGCCGGGTCGATGGAAATATTACCCTAAAACGGCAGTTTCGTATTCGCGGGGGCGAAATGGAGTACATGATCGAAAGCGCACTAAATATTCACGACGAGGTACTTCAGCAAGAACTCAGCAAAGCCTCCAACGATAAAATGAAGCACATAGTGGCTACCATTCAGCGCGACCAGAATGCCATTATACGTAACGAAACATCGCAAACGCTTATTATACAAGGGGTGGCCGGCTCGGGAAAAACTTCGATTGCGCTGCACCGGATTGCCTTCCTGCTGTATCGGTTTAAAGAAACAATTTCGTCTAATGACATCCTCATCCTTTCGCCCAACAAAGTATTTGCCGATTACATTTCGAACGTATTGCCCGAATTGGGCGAAGAAAAAATTCCCGAAATGGGCATGGAAGAATTGGCTGCCGATTTGCTGGACACAAAATACAAGTTTCAAAACTTTTTCGATCAGGTTTCAACTTTACTTGAAAAGAAAGATGAAACCCTTCGGCGACGCATTGCTTTTAAATCATCGTTCGATATGCTGTCAAAACTAAATGAGTACCTTACGCATATCGAAAACCACTATTTTAAACCTGTCGATTTGAGGGTAAACCGCTACCCAATTCCTGCTAGCTATATCAACGAACGTTTTAAAGCGTATCATCGCTTGCCATTGTTTACCCGTTTTAACAAAGTGGTTGACGATATCGAGCGCGATTTGTTGTTTTACAATAGTTACGAAATAATGGGCAAAGAGCGAAACGATTTGCGGAAGGAAGTAAAAGCTATGTTTGCAATTACCAATTTGCGCGAGCTCTACAAAGATTTTTACAGCTGGTTGGAGCAACCCGAAATGCTGAAATTGGCAGCTCGTAATGCTTACGAATATGCCGATGTTTTTCCGCTTATTTACCTGAAAACAAAACTCGAAGGTATAAAAACTTACAACAGGGTAAAACATTTGTTGGTCGACGAGATGCAGGATTATACGCCGGTGCAATATGCGGTACTGGCTCGTTTGTTTCCGTGTAAGAAAACTATTTTGGGCGATGCCAATCAAACGGTGAACCCTTACGGCTCGTCAAATTCGGAGATCATTTCGAGGGCACTACCCGGTGCCAACTGCATGAAGTTGACCAAAAGCTATCGTTCTACTTGCGAGATTGCCAATTTTGCACAAGGTATTTCTCCGGCCAGCGATTTGGAAGTGATTGAACGACATGGTGTTGCCCCCGAAATAATTGCATGTAAAAACCATGCCGTTGAGTTGGAGCAAATTGAGAAGGGCATTGACTCTTTTCAGCAATCGGGGCATCATTCGTTGGGCATCATTTGCAAAACCCAAAAGCAAGCCGAAAAGTTGTACAGTCAATTGATTGAAAAAAATATCGGAGTAAAATTAATAACGGCCAGCAGTTCGTCGTTTTCGAGTGGTGTTACCTTGTGTACCACTCATTTGTCGAAAGGGCTCGAATTCGACAAAGTGATTATTCCGCATGCCGATGCCAAAACTTACTCCGACAATATGGACAGGGGCTTGCTGTACATTGCCTGCACTCGTGCCATGCATAAATTGAGCCTTATTCACACTGGTGAGGTGTCTTCATTTTTAAATTCTTCAATTGAAAAACTATGAGTTTAAAATGTCCGTTATGCAAGCAAACAGGTTCTTTTACCCGGTTAAGCGACAGGCTAAACAGGGTTTTAAACAAATGTGAAAATTGTAATTTGGTTTTTGTTGAAAATAATCATTTGCCAAGCCGAGAAGAAGAAAAATTCAGGTACGAACAGCATAATAACAGTATAGAAGACGAAGGGTACGTTCAATTTTTAATGCAAGCCATTGAGCCGGCCTTAAAGCTCTTTCCGCAAAACAGCAAGGGTTTGGATTATGGTTGTGGCCCCGGACCTACTTTAAGTAGATTGTTGCAACAAAGGGGATATGCTTGCCAAAATTACGATCCAATATTTTTTCCGAAGTTACCACAGGGGCCCTTCGATTTTATTTTTGCCACTGAATGCTTCGAACATTTCTTCGACCCTGCAAAAGAAATAGAACAGCTAAGTCGCTTACTTAAAAACGGTGCCTGTTTAGTTGTAATGACCAGCTTGTGGGATAAAAAAACTGATTTTTCAAATTGGCATTATACGCAGGATAATACGCATGTTGTTTTTTTTCATGAAAATACTATTCAGTACATTGCTCATAAATACGGGTTTGAGATTATTTTTACCGACTACAAACGAATCATTATCCTGAGGAAAGAGGGAGGTCATTAGCCAAATGGTTTTTATCTTCTCATTCAATTTTTTTGAAAAATTACCGAAACTTCTCTTTGGTTTTGTTGGCAATCTTTACAAGAGTAAGCATTACCGGTACTTCAACCAGTACACCTACTACAGTTACCAATGTTGCTCCCGAGTTCAAACCAAAAAGTACGATGGCTACGGCTACCGAAAGTTCAAAAAAGTTACTGGCGCCAATCATCGAAGCCGGAGCAGCAATTTCGTGTGGTAATTTCCATTTGTAAGCCCAACCGTAGGCTATGGCAAAAATCAAGAATGTTTGAATGATCAACGGGATGGCGATCAGCAGGATATTTGCAGGGTTTTTAAGAATTACATCGCCTTGGAACGAGAAAATAATGATCAGGGTAAGCAACAAGCCCGAGATGGTTGTGCTGGTGAATTTCTTTAAAAACACGTTTTCAAAAAATGCCAATCCCTTACTTTTGATTACCAGCCTGCGGGTTAACATGGCCGAAACCAATGGAATCACCACAAAAAGCACTACCGACATTAAAAGCGTGTTCCAAGGTATGGCAATGCCTGTTATGCCTAATAAAAAACTTACAATGGGCAAAAAGGCAACCAATATGATTAAATCGTTAATGGCCACTTGTACTAGTGTATAAGCAGGGTTTCCTTTGGTAAGATGGCTCCACACGAAAACCATAGCGGTACAGGGTGCTGCTCCCAACAATACTGCACCGGCAAGGTATTCTTTGGCCAAATCGGCAGGAATTATCGCTTTGAAAACGAAATAGAAAAACAACCAAGCGATACCAAACATGGTAAAAGGCTTGATTAACCAGTTTACAGTAAGGGTTACTGTAAGCCCCTTGGGCATTTTTAGGGCATTCACAATGCTTCCGAAATCAATTTTCAGCATCATGGGAAATATCATGATCCAGATAAGAATGGCAATGGGAATCGAAACATTGGCATATTCCAGTTTGCCCAATGTTTCGGGCACAACGGGCAACAGTTTGCCCAGTGCTATACCCGCAATAATGCAAAGTGCCACCCATAAACTTAAATAGCGGTCGAAAAACGACATTCCTTGTATTTTGTTCATGTTTTTAAGTATCACAAGTTATTTAGAACCCGAAACGGTTATGCTATAAATTCCGGTTACTTCTTTCTTTAACGCTTCAATTTCTTCTTCTGAAATCAATTTTTTAAGTATGTTCTCAGGAATTATTATTTCTTTTTGCTTGTGTATCGTAACATTTTGAAAGCCTTGTTTTTGAATAATTCCAAGGTATTCATCCAAATCGATGGCACCTGAAACACACCCTACATACAGCTCGGCATCTTTACGCAGTTTTTCGGGCAAATGGCCTTTAATCACCACGTCGGAAACACAAAAGTGCCCCTCGGGTTTTAAAACCCTGTGCATTTGAGCAAAGGCTTTATGTTTGTCGGGTACAAGGTTTAATACGCAGTTTGATACAATTACATCGAAGGCATTATCGGGCAAGGGCATATCCTCAATATCGCCTTGAATAAACTCAATATTGGTGTAGCCCATTATTGAATTGTTCTCACGGGCTTTAATTACCATTGCTTCGGTAAAATCTAATCCGGTAACTTTTCCTGTTTCGTCAACAAGCGATCGGGCTACAAAACAGTCGTTGCCGGCGCCGCTGCCCAAATCGAGCACCTGATGGCCGGGTTTTATTTCTGCAAACTGGGTTGGGATGCCGCAGCCAAGCCCTAAGTCGGCATCGGGGTTATGGCCTTTAACACCCTTGTACTCATTGCCAATCATATTGAATTCCAATTCGCCGCAACAACCCGATGTTCCGCAACACGATGATGTTGAAGCCAATTGTAAACTCTGATTGGCTATGGCTCCGTATTTTTCTTGCACTATTTTTTTAATGTTGTTCATTGTTGTTCATTGTTGTGCTCAGCAAAAAGTTGTTCTGTAATTTGTACTGCGGTGGCTACGTATTGTGGGCAAAGTTTTGTGAACATTGCTTCCGATAGCATTTGCTC
>JAFGAF010000249.1 GCA_016933815.1 Prolixibacteraceae bacterium | reverse complement strand
TTTCAAAATCCCCTTAACAACCCCTTGGACAACAACATTACCTCAAGGCTCGGTATTAGGAAAACTTAATTTGCTTATATAAAAGCAAAAAAAATAAGGTTAAAATAAATTATGGCCGGCGCAGAACGACAAAATGGTTTATATTACCCCGACGGCTCATACTCCGACAGAACCCAAATACGACGCAAATTACTCGCCCAAGAATTAGAGGGCGGCACTTCAATTACACAATTAACTCAATTTCCCAAGGCAAGAGATTTTGACCAATGGGTTGAAATTATGACCCGGCAACAAGATGAGCGCCGGGAGTTGTTGGGCATACCCGAGGCAATTGAAGTTGAGATAAAAGCGACCGAGCCGTTTTTGTTGGCATTGATTGCGGATAAGCACATTGGCGGTGCCGAAGTAAACACCCGGCGACTTGCAAAGGATATAAATTTGATTGACCAAGCCAAAGGTTACTCAATTACGGTTGGCGATTTAACGGATAGCTTTTTTTTCATGCCGGAAGTTGGCGAACAAATTATATCCGGGGACGAGCAAGTATTGTTTGCGCAAGCGGCATTGGAGCGATTGGCCCGTAATGACCATTTGATTGCGGCGTTTGGCGGCGACCATGACATGTGGAGCAAGGACAAATCCGGGGCGCATACTATATATCAAGATTTCCAAAGGCGATTTAATGCACATTACCTTGAGGGTGTATCGTATGTTACTTTGAAAGTTAATAATGGCGAAAACATTGTGCCTTATGGGTTTGTTGGAAGCCACCGGCATAAGGGTTTTAGTGTGTACAACGACGCCCACGCACCGCTCCGGCAATTTCGTGATGAGGGGGTTGGCTCAATCGTATCATTTACGGCACACAACCATATTAAGGCGGCATTGACCCAAGTGCATAAGGTTGCCGGCGGCGACGAGGTTAAATTTCACTCGCTTGCCTTGGGAGCTTACAAGGAAACCGACCGTTACAGCCGAAAAATGGGTTGGCCCCGCAAGGGCGAGCAATCACTTGGCGCATTTGGTTTGATAGTTTACCCGGGGCAAGAGCAATTGGACGTTTGTTGGACGATTGAGGAAGCCGTGGACAGATTGGCGTTGTTGAAATAATATTGATATTACTTGTTTTAGCTTCATAAACGAAATACCACTTGACAACCATATTACAATAATGATAAGTTATTTGTAATGGCAATTAAAAAATCGGAAGCTCCAAACGAAAAAGATTTTGAAAGGTTTTTGAAAAACTTTACTTATATATACCCGACCGGGTGGGTAACCAAAAAATCGCTTGCTAAAATTTATATACAAATTAAAAAAGCATGAGCGTTGCACTTATCGGTATTTACTACAAAATCCAAGAGGCCGCCGTTGAGGCATTACAAAAACATGATTAACAGAAAACACCGGTTATGGTGGCGACACAACAAAAAGTACGTATGGCTTTTTGTATTTTTGATTATTGGTATTTTAATTGGGACGGCGCTTGCATGCCGCCCGGAGCCAAAATTGATAAGTCCATGCCCGGATACTGGGTGTTTTACCCCCCAACCAACCGAAATACCCGCAAAAGTTGAGCCTATGACCTCACTAGAGCCAACGAGAAGGCGGTATTGGGTTGGTAAGGTGTCTTATTACTCAAGAGATGGGTGCATGGGGTGTAATAGTGATTTAATAACCGCTTCTGGTGAAATTTTATCAGATACAGATTTGACCATAGCATTTAATCATTTACCAATGGGGACAAAAGTTAAGGTAACAAATATGCGAAATAATCAAAGTGTTATTGCTCGGGTCAATGATACCGGCGGATTTTATCGTTATGGCAGAATAGCGGATTTGAACTTGGCTACCAAGAATACAATTGACGCAAAAACCGATATGGACATAATAACAATTGAGGCACTTTGACAATAGGGTTATCTTGTCATATATCAATATATGACTAATGGTGAATATAAAAGAAATAAAAAGGGTCGTTTTATCAATAAAGTAAAACAAAGCACAAAGGATATAAGAATTTGTATTATAAAAGGTTGCAATATTAAGCATTATGCAAAAGGCTACTGTAAAAAGCATTATAAACGTTTTACCACTTGACAACCATTTGACAATCGTTTTATAATCAAATCATGGTAAAAGTTAAATATCAAAATCACGACAAACGAAAAAACCGGGCGCATGCGTTTTGGCGCCAAGTGGTAAAAGAATTTAACGGCGGTCGGACGGCACAAGTGATTGCCGACAATTACGTAAACCCGGCGACCGGGAAAAATTACACCCGACAACATATTTATTGGATACTCAAAAAAATGCGTGAGGTTTAATTATTAAAATGAGCGAGCAAAACAAAAAAGCGCCCTTGAGCAAGGCCGCAAAAACA